>CAZOUU010000267.1:0-2263 GCA_964583045.1 uncultured Lachnospiraceae bacterium
GATTCATAGCGATAGCATGATTCTCTCTTATATATGCAAAATTACTATCTTTGGCTGCTTTCTCCAATCTACTTGCCAGCTCAGATAATACTCCTGCTCCTATACTCTTAGAGGTACTCTTTAATGCATGGATACGTATAGTGTAATCCTCCCAGTTCTCCTTATCTATATCTTCAGCTAATAGTTCAATGTTTTCATCGCCTTGCTTACTATATAACACAAGCATCTGAGTATAGAAATCCATATCATTATTACAATAGCTCATACCTAATCTGGAATCTATATTTGTAAAATTCATCTTATACTTTGCAGATACTTTTATAACATCATCTTTTACATATTCTTTAGTCGTTGTAATCAATGTATCTGGTATATAATTCATCAGCATTTTCTCTAGCTTAATTCCCGATACTGGTTTAGATAAATATGAATCAAAGCCTTTTTCCAAATACTTATCCTTAGCACCGACTATAGCATTTGCAGTAAGTATGATAACTGGTGTATTTTTACACATATTATCTTCTTTTTTCATTCTCTCAAAGGTCTCTATACCATCCATCTCCGGCATCATATGGTCTAGCAATATTACATCATAGCGAACATGTTTCACTGCATCAAGACATTCTGCTCCACTATATACTCCTTCTACTTGCACCTTGGTTTGCTTTAGTAGACCCTTAACAACTTCTATATTCATCTCATTATCATCTACTACTAATATCTTAGCTCTAGGTGCTACAAAACTAGGTACATACGCCTTGGTGGCTGTAGCAGTATTTTCTCTGTTATATTCTCCTATAGTATCTTCAGATTTAATCTCCTGTTTCAATAGGAATTTGAATGTAGAACCTTTACCATATACGCTGTCTATTTCTAGCTCACTATCCATTAATCTTAGAAGCTCTTTTGTTATAGCTAATCCTAAGCCTGTACCCTCTATCTTAGCATTTCTTTCTTCTTCTATCCTCTCAAACTTACTGAATAGCTTTGCCATATCTTCCTTTTTAATACCTATACCAGTATCCTTTACAGCAATCTCTATAGTTACATACTCTTTATCCTTTTCCACCACTCTTATACTAAATGTAACGCTGCCTTCAACAGTATATTTTATAGCATTAGTAAGTATATTAGTTATAATCTGTTCAACTCTCACCTCATCTCCATATAGCAGCACTGGTATATCTTTATCTATATTGGTTATAAGCTTTAGATTTTTCTCGTTAGTCTTAATATCTGCCATACTTACCAAATCATTTATGACACTGGTAATATCATATTCTCCTGGCACTATCTCCATCTTCCCAGATTCTATCTTTGAAAAATCCAATATATCATTTACTATGGATAATAATGATTTACCTGCATTTTTTATATCCACTGCATATTTTTCTATAGGCTTTTCATTACTCTCTCTGATTATAAGCTCGTTCATACCTAATATAGTATTAATTGGTGTTCTTATCTCGTGAGACATATTTGCTAAGAACTGGCTCTTAGCCTGATTAGCATCTTCCGCCTCTTCTTTGGCTACCCTAATTTCACTATACTGCCTCTTTATAATAGACATATTATTTAGCTTTGTGAGAACCCAGGTTATAAAAGCAACAATAAACAAACATACAGCTATTAGATATATCTTAAAATATGTGCGTTCAAACATCTGAGCTTCTTTAATTACTGGTATTACTAATTCCTTTTCTACATTTTCTCCATCTTCTTTAAGTATCTGTATATGAAAGAAATATTCTCCGTACTTTAGATTGGTAAATGTAACCTCACTAAGTTCACTTTGACGAAGTACTATCGCATCATCATCAAACCCCTGTAGGTACATCTTTATAAGTGGATCATCAAGAGTATAATTTAATACTGCTGGTTTAATAACAACTCTCTTTGCCTCTGCAGGTATAATATAGCTGCCATCCTTTGCCCGTTTTAAATTAGTATCATCACCCCTGGTTATTCCCTCAAGGATTATCTTATAATCTCTATTATACTCATCATAATTATTTAACGATATCCTATACACTCCTGTACTACAACATACATATAGATTATCCTTATCATCTACATAATCCCAAGCATTTGCCGATAACGAAGTGCATAAACCTTTCTTTCTATTAAGCAACGTATAATTATACTTATTATTCTCTATTAGATCATCTATATCCGCTATATATATTCCTGCACTACTACTAATCCATACTTCATCATTCTTATTTATATATGCATCATAATTATTACTATATGGAAATTTATC
>CAZOUU010000268.1:0-2258 GCA_964583045.1 uncultured Lachnospiraceae bacterium
TCTACAACTCGTATTTGAAATTTATTTGTTGGTTTCATATTGGTCAATGTTT
Organism: uncultured Lachnospiraceae bacterium; assembly: GCA_964583045.1. Classification (GTDB taxonomy): domain Bacteria; phylum Bacillota; class Clostridia; order Lachnospirales; family Lachnospiraceae; genus JAVBSN01. The sequence goes on from CAZOUU010000268.1 coordinate 53, forward strand.
TAGAAAAAACTTAATTGGGTTGATACTTCTTTTTGTTTGGTAGAAGATTTCTTCTTGATAGTTAGCTTGTTGTACGATTCATTAACAGCCTTTTGGATTGCGTCTTGTCGTGCTTGTTCTTTCTCTTCCTCTGTCAGTTGTACAACGTGATTTACCACTATATTTCCTTGCATTGGTTTACCTATTTCTATCTTATCTTCATCATAGTCATATATAAGACTTGTAGATATATGGTAATTATCTAATATGGAATCTCCCATAGAAGTAATTACTTTGTTACACTGCTCAAGAGCTATAGTAGGAGTTGATAATAATCTATCATCTAGGTTAGCAAATTCCTTCTCAATCTTAGAATCTTCATTATCCTTAACTAATTTACCAGTAGCAGTAGCTATCTGTTTTGTAAGTGGCAATAAGATAAGACTGGTTAAAAAGTTAAATAGAAAATGTATATTTGCTATCTCACCACGATTAACGGTATTTTCCCAGAACTTAAAACCTATAGTGTATTGAATTCCGTATATAATTATAAGGAAGAAGACAGCACCGAATAGGTTAAATAATAGGTAACTAGCTGATACTCGCTTAGCTTTTTTGTTTGCACCAATACTGCCTAGTAGGATAGTAAGACATTTTCCTATGTTTTGTCCTATTATAATAGGAATAGCAGTGGAATATGTAATAGCACCTGTAGAAGACAGAGCCTGTAATATACCTACAGATGCAGATGAACTCTGTATAATAGCAGTAATAACTAGACCTATTAGAACACCTATCAATGGATTAGAAAAAGAAGTAAAGGCATTTTGAAAGGCGGCAGAACCTCTTAGGGGAGCAAATATACCCTCCATAGTAGTCATACCAAAGAACAGTAGACCAAGTCCAATTAATATGCCGGATATATCTTTGACTTTTTTCTTTTTGCCAAATAGTAACATAAATGCACCAATACCTATAATTACAGGAGCAAAAGAAGAGGGCTTAATAAGCTTGAGAATTATATTGTTCTCACCTAAGTCGCCTAGACGTAATATCTGAGCAGTGGCAGTACTACCTATATTTGCACCAAATACTACGGGTATAGCATGAATTAGAGTCATAATACCAGCATTAACAAAGCCAATTAGCATAATACTAGTAGCGGCGGAGCTTTGTATAATAGCTGTAACTCCAACACCTAGACCATAGCCCTTTAAGGCACCAACACCCTTAATTTTACTGGTAGTTAGTTTCTCTAGAATCTTTTCTAGACCGCCACCTGCTAGTTTCTCTAAGGATGAGCCTAATAAACTCATACCATATAGGAACATTCCTACGCCACCTAATAAGGTTAATATCGAAAATATATCCAAAATATATGTCCTCCTAAATCATTACATTTTCTGCGGTAAAATATTTAATCACAACAACTCTATGGTATAACAAAAATGTAAAATATTCAACAAATTTATGTAAGGCAATTTACATTATATTTAATGAAAAAAGAAAAAATATATGTGCAAAAGGCTTAATATATTTAATTATTATGGGTATAAGTAAAATAAATTGGAAAATATTAGTCCTTTATGGTATTATATAAATCTGTGGATAAAATTAAGATTATATTAATATTTTACCTACTTTATTTTATGAAACAAATAAGATTTTAGAAATGAGGAGAGAAAATGAGTACAAGTATATGGATATTGTTAGCTTTCGCTGCATATATGATAGCTATGATAGTTATAGGTGCTTTATATGTAAAGAAGACAAAGAATTCTGAGGATTATTTTTTAGGCGGAAGAGGACTAAATGCCTGGGTTGCCGCACTTTCTGCACAAGCGTCTGATATGAGCGGATGGTTACTTATGGGATTGCCAGGTTGTGTATATGCTGCAGGTATGGGTGAAGTATGGATTGCCATAGGTCTATTTATAGGAACAGTGGCTAATTGGATATTTGTATCATCAAGACTTAGAAGATATACTATTAGAGCCAATAATTCGCTTACATTACCCGCATATTTTAATAATAGATTTCATGATAAGCATAGAACCTTGCTAACTGTTTCTTCTATAGTTATAGTTGTATTTTTCTTGGTTTATACTGCTTCGGCACTTACAGCAGGTGGTAAATTATTTTCATCAGTATTTAATATTGATTACAAGCTAGCACTTACTATAGGAGCAGTGGTTATACTTACATATACATTTTTAGGTGGGTTTAT
>CAZOUU010000269.1:0-2248 GCA_964583045.1 uncultured Lachnospiraceae bacterium
CCACCAGAAGATAAGAGAACAAACCATTGTCCTAGAGAGATAGATTTTGGACTAGAGGATTAAAAATAAGAGGTATTATTATGCGAGAATATGATGAGGTAACACTTAAAAAAGTTCAACAGGCTGAGCTTACCATACTAAAGGATTTTATGGAGCTATGTGATAGATATGGTTTGGATTACTTTGGTATAGCAGGAACAGGAATAGGCGTACTTCGCCATGAGGGATTTATACCCTGGGATGATGATATAGATGTAGCACTTCCTAGAGAGGATTTTGAGAAATTTGTTAAATATGCTGATGAGGAATTAAAAGATAAATATATTGTTATGAATGCAGAACATAACAAGAATTATCCATTAATGACCACCAGACTTATGATGAAGGGTACCGAGTTTAGAGAAGAGGCTATTAAAAATATTAAATGTGAGTTAGGTATATTTTTAGATATATATCCATTTGACAAAATAAGTGATGACCCTAAGGAATTTAAAAAACAGGCAAGAGATGCTTGGTTTTGGAGTAAAATCCTTATTCTTAGGAGTATAGCATTTCCAGTGCTAGGCTTTAGGGGTATTAAAAAGATTATAGTATATGTAGCCTGTGCAATTGTTCATGCAATAATGGTTATACTTAGAATATCTAAAAAGTGGATATACAAGAAAGCTTATGAAGCTAGTACAAGATACAATCATTATGAAAAGACAGAGAGATTAGATTTCTTGTGTGATACCACACCCTATATGAATATATATAAAATGTCAGATATATATCCGTTAGATAAGAAACCTTTTGAGGATGTAATGCTTAACTTTCCGAGAAATATGCACGAAAATCTAACAGGTATGTATGGGGATTATATGCAATTGCCACCTGAGGATAAGAGAAAAAATCATTTCCCATATAGTTTAAAATTTAAAGACGAATAGAGAGAAAGCAGATATAAGAAACCTAAGAAAGATTTTTACCCTCATAAATTGAGGTACAAAATATCAGATGAGATATTGCTGAGAATACTATTTTTGTTTGGACGAGTTAAGGATATACTTAAGCTAATAGGAGGATTGTATTATGAATATAGCATTAATATTTGCAGGTGGTTCGGGTACAAGAATGAATACCAAATCAAAGCCAAAGCAGTTTTTAGAGATGAATGGTAAAGCTATTATTATTCATACTCTAGAGTATTTTGAATATTGCAAGGATATAGACGGAATAGTTGTAGTATGTATAGCAGAATGGATAGATTATCTTAATAATTTATTAGAAAGAAACCATATTACGAAAGTTAAGGCCGTAGTTGCAGGAGGTTCTACAGGACAGGAATCTATATATAATGGGATATGTGCTGCGCATAATATAGCAGGCGATATAGAGGATAGTATAGTGTTAATACATGATGGAGTTAGACCTCTTATTTCTAATCAATTAATTTTAGATAATATAGATACAGTTAAAGAGTGTGGTAATGCTATTACCGTAACACCAGCAACAGAAACTATTATTCAGGTAGATGATAATAAAGAGGTTAAAAATGTAGTAGATAGAAGTTCTTGTTATACTGCAAAAGCACCCCAAAGCTTCTATTTAAAGGATATTTATGAAGCACATTTAAAAGCTAGAGAGGAAGGTCATAACAATATGATAGACTCAGCTACCTTGATGAGATTCTATGGACATACATTACATACGGTAGAGGGTCCAGTTGAAAATATTAAGATAACTAATCCTACAGATTTTTATGTGTTTAGATCCATATATGAAGCAAGAGAGAACTCACAGATTTTCGGTTTGTAGAATAGAGAGAGGTAGTATATGTCAGGGGTTTTGGAAGAAGATTTAGGTATAATAACCAATAGCGATTTTGATTTTAGAAGATTTAAGAATAAGTCATTTTTAGTAACAGGAGCTACAGGCTTGGTAGGCTCTATATTTATAAAAGCTTTATCCTATGCTAATGAAAAAAAGAATCTTAACATAACTATATTAGCAGTAGTTAGGGATGAAAATAAGGCAGATAAAATATTAGGAGATTACAAAGCTACAGGTAATATATGTTATATAGTAGCTGATATAGGTAAAGAACTAGACATAGCTCAAGAGGTGGATTTTATAATCCATGGAGCTGGTATAACTGCATCGAAAACTATGGTAGAAAATCCAGTAGGCACCATATCAACTGCAGTAAATGGAACTATGAACATCTTGGAACTAGCTAGGAGAAAGAAACCAGAGACAGTTATATACC
>CAZOUU010000270.1:0-2237 GCA_964583045.1 uncultured Lachnospiraceae bacterium
ACCCTCTTCATTATCCTTAATTCTCTCCATTAGTTCATCAGATAACTTAGCCTTATATTTACCATATAGTTCTAAATCATCTTCCATAATATCTAATTTGCTTACTACTTCTTTAATTGGATTTAAGACAGCCTCACCTGCTATTTCAATATCGCTTTTCATATAATAATTCCTTTCTTTTAAATACTATAAGTATTCTTCTATGTATTGTTCAAACTCCTCTGGGGACATAATTACTTTCCTTGGCTTTGTTCCTTCCTCTTCTCCTACAACTCCTGCTTCATATAATTGATCCATTATTCTGGCGGCTCGGTTAAAGCCTATCTTATAGACTCTCTGTAGCATACCTATAGAAGCTTTATCCTTCTCTATAATAAATCTACCTGCCTCTACAAAATATTCATCTCGGTCATTATTATTTCCACCAGAAGTAGAAGTAGCAGATGTATTCTCAGCACTGGTTATCTGTTCTTTTATAGTATCATCGTAAGTAGTCTGACCATTTTCCTTAATTAAGAAATCTACCACCTTTCCTACCTCTTCATCCGATATAAATGCACCCTGTACACGAACTGGTTTTGGATAACCAGTAGGATAAAATAGCATATCACCTTTACCTAATAGTTTTTCTGCGCCCACCATATCAAGAATAGTTCTAGAATCAACACCTGAAGATACTGAAAAAGCTATTCTAGATGGTACATTTGCCTTTATAAGTCCAGTGATTACATCTACAGATGGTCTCTGGGTTGCTATAACTAGATGTATTCCTGCGGCTCTTGCTAGCTGCGACAATCTGACAATTGCATCCTCTACTTCACCATGTGCAACCATCATAAGATCTGCTAGCTCATCTACTATAATAACAATTAATGGTAACTTCTTTATATGCTCTGGGTCTCCACCCTCTGCTAATACTTCTTTTACCTTTTTATTATAACCCTCGAGATTTCTAACATTATACTCTGCAAATAGCTTATAACGCTCTGTCATCTGAGCAACCGCCCAATTAAGAGCTCCTGCAGCTTTTTTAGGATCTGTAACAACCGGTATAAGTAAATGTGGTATACCATTGTAAGAAGACAATTCTACTACCTTAGGATCAATCATAATAAGCTTTACATCATCTGGATGAGCTCTATATAAAATACTCATAATTAATGTATTTATACATACGGATTTACCAGAACCTGTGGCACCTGCTATAAGTAAATGTGGCATCTTTGCTATATCCGACACCATAATTTGTCCACTTATATCTTTACCTACCGCAAAGGATATATTTGACTTAGCACCTCTAAAGGCATCTGAATCTATTAAATCTCTAAACATAACTGCTTTAGTTTCTCTATTAGGGATCTCTATTCCTATAGCAGCCTTACCAGGAATAGGTGCTTCTATACGTATAGAATCTGCCGCTAAATTAAGCATTATATCATCTGATAAGCCTGTTATCTTGCTCACCTTAACTCCTTGTTCTGGCTGCATCTCATATCTGGTAACCACTGGACCTTGACTATAATTGGTTATGGTTACATTTATGCCAAAGCTTGCTAATACACTCTGTAGTTTTGCAGCAGTTGCTTTAGCTGAGGCATCATTACCATTTCTATCTCCACTTCCCTTTTTAAGTAAACTAATAGGTGGAAACTCATAATTATCATGGGGTTCAGATGTTTCCCTTATAATACTCTCGGTTTCTATTGTATTCTCAGCTAATATCGCTCTATCCTTAACTGTAGGTGTCCTACGTTTTCTTGTAGGCGGCTTTACTTCGATAACCTCTTCCTCATTAGAGAATACACTATTCTCAGAAGCTATAGTAGTCTCTCTAGCAGGTACGTCATTTACAGGGTTAATAGCCGCTGTATTTATATCTTCAAAATCATTATCTTCAAAATCCATAGTAATCTCGTGTATATCTTCTCTAGCCAACTTCTCTTCATCCACCCTGCTGGCTAATTGTTCTTCCTCTGATGGCAGCACCTTGATACTACCTAACACACTTTTTCTAGCAGCCTTCTTAGCCGCTTTACTATCTTGTCTTTCTTGTTTTCTTTCTTGCTTTCTTTCTTGTTTTTCTACGTACTCTTCTTCATATTCCTCTTCATCTTCATATAATTGTCTGTCTTTAATATATGCCGCCAAATTCTTAATCATATCAAGAAAAGATACTTCAAAGATAACCATAACTATAACCGCAAGCAAAAATATCATAAGTACATAAGTACCTACAA
>CAZOUU010000271.1:0-2228 GCA_964583045.1 uncultured Lachnospiraceae bacterium
TCCATCCGATAAGGATTGTAGCTAATATATATTTGAGCCATTTGTATTTCCTCCATTTACCACAACTTCACAGTAAATAATAACACATTAAGGCTCTCCACTCAATACTTTAAAAATAATAGTTGCTAACGGATCCATAGCGTTTTTTTCTTCTTCAAGGGTATTATTTTGAGCTCCTACTTCAATAAGAGCCGTTCTTGGTAATAAATCTAAATTATATCTATATCCTCTTATATACATTTTTCTTAAATAGTCTCCATATAATTTTTTCCCTTCTACATACATCTGAAAACTAAAGGCTAAATTAGTCTGTCTATATGGATTATGTAGGTATTCTATATCCCCCTTTGTATTTAGTCGGCTTACACCATTTAAAAGCATTATTCTGGCAGTTGGTTTACCCTCTAGCTCTGTGACCAATCTAGTGCTTTCTGCCACTCCATCTCTATGTAAGTCAATAGCTACTTCTATAGAAGGATTCTCCGCAAGTATTTTCTTAACTCCTTCTCTTGATAAGTTATATGCATAGCTTCTATCTAAAGTTCCATTTACCATATCATATACATTTCTATCATGATATACCTTAATATTATACTTCTCCTCTAGTACTCTAGTAAGTTCATCTCCCACTCCTATAATTGTATCCTCTGTCACTCCTAGTCTACTGTCCACAAAGGCTTCACTTCCATGAGTATGATATATAAGTACCTTATAATCTTCGCTAGATAAATTAACAGACACATCCTCTGCTAATTTATCTACTGACATCTCCTCTGGCAACAGACTTGTAGTTGAATCAATTACATAGAAATTATCCTTAATAAAATTAAAATCTCCTAATTGCTCCATAGTATACTCAGTGCCTGTAGCCACTGTCACATTATTGCTGATAACCTCCTTAGGCTCCTCCTCTAATGCTTTTTTTGTAGCTACATCCACAGTATCCTCTGATTCATAAAACTCCCTGGGAATCTCGTTGGCGGCATATATATCCCCTTCTATTCCATAATTATCACTGTATCTTATGATAGGAAATAATTCATTAATAAGCTTTGTATATAATACATAGCTTTGTATATCATTGTATACACATATAGGATAAGCTTCCTTAACCCCGGTCTTAAGTACTTGTCTCATTTCAATAACCACTTCATTTTTCAGTGTATTTTTACTATCCCCCTGTATTATTACACTTCCAGCAAAAAAATACATATATATAGTTAGTACAACTATAAGCGCGCCTATACATTTCCATTTTATTTTATTTAATATACCTTTATTTTCTTTTCCCATATTCAATTATATTATTTCAGCTAAAATATAGAACTCCTATCTCATAACTTATTTATAGCCTCGGATATGGTATAACTAATTTTCTTCACTGATTGGTCTATATTTTTAGGTGTAACAAACATATCTATTACATTTGCAGACATCTTGTTTTTTATAGAATTCTCTGTCCTGCTTACTATCTCACAAGCTATTTCATATTTTTCTTCCTCACTGAACTTTGATAATACCTTGCTATCCTTATCTGTAATTAAGTCTACCATAGCTTCTAAAGAACCCTTTACTATTGCTGGAACAGAAATCACTGTAGGTACCCCAATAGCTATCACTTTTATTCCCATTGTATCCTCATTTATTCCAACTCTATGATTACCTACACCAGAACCTGGTGCTATTCCTGTATCTGATAATTGAATAGTTTTAATTAGCCTATCTGAATCTCTGGCTGCTAGCGCATCTATTACCACCAATACATCTGGCTTTGTCTTATCTACAATTGACATTAATATATCACTGGTTTCTACCCCAGTCTGAGCCATAACCCCTGGTGCTATGGCACTTAGCTCCATACCCTTGTCCATATAACCCTCCATAAATAAATGTCTAGTTATATAGAGATTATCTACTACCAAAGGACCCAGTGCATCAGGGGTAATCTCTCTGTTTCCAAGACCTGCCACTAATACCTTTTTATTATCACCTATCATATTCTTAAGATGTCCTAAAAGGACCTTCATCATAGGTTCATGAATATTTTCATCCTCGTTTTGCAACTGAATACTCTCTATAGTTATATATTGGCCTATAGGCTTCCCTATAGTTTTAACGCCCTTCTCATTATCTATATATATTTTTGTTTCTACTATATCATTATCTCTATTTATCTTAGTGAATAACCTTACTCCCTCTATTTTCTCTTCCGACTCCACCTCTTCACT
>CAZOUU010000272.1:0-2220 GCA_964583045.1 uncultured Lachnospiraceae bacterium
GTGGTGCCAGATAATCTATATAGCCTGATGATGAAAGCCAAGTATCTATATCTGCACCATCACTTCTAGCATTATCCAGGTTACCTGCTGGACTTATACCAAATACTACATTAGGCTTTTGAGCCTTAATTGTCTGATAAACACTTCTTACTAATGAATTTACATTTGATTTTTTAGTAGCTGCGGATAATCCGTTACCCATAGTTCCTATATAAAAATAATCATCAAATACTATACCATCTACATCATAAAACTTAACTATCTCTTGAACACCCTTAACTATTAAATCTCTCGCCGTTGCATCTGCTGGATTAAGGGCTATGCAATTATTATTGCTATATGTATATTCAATCATAGATGATTTATATTTATTATAGAAATTTTGATTACTTTCAGAATACGTACCTGCATTTAATTGATTTGTCTTAGAGGTACTACTAGATACTCTATACGGATTTAACCATGCCTCTATCTTAAGTCCCATACTATGTGAAATCTGTACCATAGCTGCTAGCGGATTATATCCTGGAGTAGAACAATTACTATTGATTGTAGAAGACCAAGGAAAATAGCTTGATGGATATAACGCATCACTAAATGGTCTAACCTGAACTAACATAGTATTGCAATTATTATCCAATGCTGTTTGACACATAGACGTATATGTTCTTCTAAAATCATCTTCAGATGTATTCTGTAAGAGAGCTTGTATATCTATGTAGGACACCCAGCAAGCCCTAACAAAGTCATCAGCACTCGTTGCTTCTACCGCCTTTGAGCTTCCCAAGACGCCTGTAAATAATGTAACTATACACACAAACGTCATAAATAAACTTAATAACTTCTTTTTTTGTTTCTTCATTTCTGCCTCCAATAACCGTCGCCTTTTCACTTTTGTTACTAATACTTAATCTCTCATATGCAAATGTATCACTTAATTACTTACAAATACTATATTAATACAACTATAAATATTAACACAGCCTATAATTTATGTAAATATTTGCACACAATTATTTATAAGCAATTATTTCCTTCTATATAATATCTATTTCATAATACCTATATTATATTTCCACTTAAATATCCTTCTGACAGATTCATTAATTCTATCCTCAGTGATTCTTCCACTATTAACAGCAGCTATAATAGCCTGTCTCTGAACATTATAATCTGTAGTTATAATCATATCATTTCCTGCCTCTACTGCAAGAACTGCTGTATCCTCTTCACTACCATACTCAAGCATAGCATCCATACCCATATCATCTGTCATTATAACTCCACTAAATCCTAAATCTTCACGTAATATATTATGTGCGTTATATGAAATAGAAGCTGGCACGCCCTCTTCGATAGAATTAACTATATTATGACTCACCAATATAGAATCAGCACCTGCGGCTATACCTGCTTTAAAAGGTAAAAAGTCATCCACAACAAATGTATCATATGGTCTATTATCAATTGCAATTCCCGTATGTGTATCCACATTGTTACCATAGCCTGGGAAATGCTTAAGTGTTGAACCAATTTTAGAATTCTTCATATTAGAAACCACAGTATCTACGTATTCAGCAGTTGCAGTTCCATCCTGTCCAAAAGCTCGTGCATTAATAAAATCACTGCTATTAGTAGACACATCACATACTGGTGCTAGATTAACATTTATACCTAAATCTAATAAGAATTTTGATTTTTCAATGGTATCACTTGATATTGCTTTCATTCCACCCTGTTTGTATAATTCTTGAGGCGATAAAAATCTGCTATCTCTATATGCGGTAAACTTACTTACTCTGACAACAGTTCCACCCTCTTCATCTATACCTACCAGCATAGGAATATTAGCATCGCTCTGATAATTATTTATATATTCTCTAATTTCACTGCTATCTCTACCTTCAAACGCATCTGCAAATAATATAATTCCACCTAAATCGTACTGTGAAAACTCTACATCACCATTAATAATATGCGCAAATATCATTTGGCTAACCTTATCCTCTATGGACATAGTACTAAGCTTATCATCAATCTTCTGATTAATAACATCTTCTGTAGATGATTCTGTAATCTGCTCTTTCGTAATATCGGCAGTAGCCTCTGTACTCTCTGCAGGCTCAATACTTATATTATTTCCACAACCAGATAGTAATATTGCCAGCATCAATAATCCAGCAACTATCTTTCTTGATTTCTTTCTCATATTTATATCCT
>CAZOUU010000273.1:0-2217 GCA_964583045.1 uncultured Lachnospiraceae bacterium
CTTTAATGCTACTAATGCAGTATATATAAAATCTTTACCTTTTTCCATCTGAACTGCATCTATCTCTGGTCTAGAAACTATCTCTAACTCACAAGCAGTTGCTTCTACTGGATAAGTATTTTGAATACAAATATTAGCTGCATCTTCATAAAACATCTCTACTCCATACATCTTCTCTAAGTAAGCTTGTGGTACTTTACCTTTTCTGAAGCCAGGAACTGACATCTTACCCTTTTGCTTATTGTAACTCTCTGTAATGGCTTTCTCAAAATCTGCTGCTGGCACCTCTATAGTTAGTTTAGCCATATTTTTTTCTAATTTTTCTACCTTTGTACTCATTTTGTACTTTTCCTCCTTGTATATATATACTTAATATTTTACTTATAAATCAGTCTTACGACTGCACTAATCATTGAATTATAGCATATGTTAAGGTCCACTGTCTATAGGTTAATCAAAGATATCTTCACCGTTTTTTCGATTCTTTATTGACTTTGTGTAGTGGCAGTAGCCTCTGTAGCAGCTTCCCCTTCTTCACTTCCCTCTTCAGTGGTTTTATCCTGAGACAAAACTCCACTAATAGAATTATCTTCAAAGAAAGTGTTGGCATTATATAGTAATAATACATCTGTTACTCCCTCTGAAGTAATCTTATCGCTTATATTTCCATAATAGTATCTAGGATCAATTATTATAATCTCCTTATAATATGGTATTAAGAATGGAATAAAACAATTTGCATAGGAATCCTTAATAACCATTAGTACATTATCACTTTGAGAAGTAGTATTTATCTTTATCTCAGGATGATTCCCTCCAAAAAACACTTCATACTTATCATTATTTTCTAATTTACTCGTATCATAGACACTAGTGGTTTTTATTTGCTCCTCCACATAAGCTACCACATATTGAACTTTGGAATTGGTAGGCACATATATCTCTATAGTATCCTGCATCTTAGGTACAAATCCACTCTTTGAAGCTAGAGTTCCTACAAAATCATTACATACAGAGGTAGACTCATATTCCACCGTATCTCCTTCTAGATTCATCTTCTCCTTAACCTGTTGAAATGCATAATAGGCTCCAAGAGTAGTCCAATGATGATCTGTATAATAATATAATTGTTCGTCAGTATGACCACTTAAGGTATCTCTTATATCTATCCACTTTATGTCATCACATAATCTACCTGACATCTCATTCATCTGTTCATTTTGATTAGCAACCGGTGCAAGCTTTGGTAAATACTCTGATAAAGTGTTTGCCGCATTAGGAGCAAGCACCATATATGTATTTACTTCATTACTCTTTGCAAGTTTGTTGATAGCATCTATATTAGCACTTAAATTATCTGGCTCTGGAACTGCTATATCTTCCATAAGATATTTCTTTTTTCCTTTATACACCCCATTAGACTCTTTCTTTCCTAAAGCTTGCTCGCTTATAGTCTTTAATGTAATCCATCTGTCTCTAAAAGGAAATTGGTCAGCAACATAGCTTTCTGTATCCGCCATAAAGGAACCATCTACTATATTCTCTATACTTAGCTCTGGCTTTTGAGCCAGACTTCTATTCTCTCGTTCAGAATATTTTTTATCCTTAATAAGAATATGTTCTAATCCCAGCCCTAATACAATAAATATAACGAAAATAGATATTATTAACCTTACTATTCTTATCTCTCTTTGTCTCTCTTTTTTATTTATTCTCTTCATATCTTATCTCCCGCTATTCTTTGATTAAAATCTAAAATACAAGAATGGGTTATAGGTTGCATTTACTAAATATGCCACTGACACTATAAATATCAATAAATATATACCTACTGAAGCTATAAGCCCTGTCTTACGTTCAAAATGTTTCTTAACCACTGGCGTAGAACAAAATCCTGCTATTACAAATAATAAGCCATAAGTAAATAAATAATATAAGGTATTAGCGTCCATAAAGCCACCTTCTCCAGCTCCAAACATACGTCCTATGTAACTAAATGCCGATGGCAAATCTGCACTAAAGAAAAATACCCAGCCAATACCTATTAATATTAACGAATATATATGTGCAAATACGCCAGGCAAGCCCTCTAAGAAATCTGCCAAAAAATATTTTTCTATAAGCAATACTATTCCATAATACATACCCCAGGCTATGAATTTCCAACTGGCACCATGCCATAATCCAGTTAAAAACCATACAATAAGAATATTTCTT
>CAZOUU010000274.1:0-2217 GCA_964583045.1 uncultured Lachnospiraceae bacterium
AGTGAATAATAATGCCATGGAGGATTTAGAGGGACAACAACGTTCTCAGATGAATTGGTGGAGCAGGTAGAGAGATTTGATCAGTATCTATAGATAGTATTATATGTACCCATAAGCATACTTAGAGTAAGGAGAACATTATGCTAGAAAAAGCTATATCTATTGCTGTAGAAGCACATAGAGGTCAGATTGATAAAGCAGGTAAACCCTATATATTACATCCTCTTAGAGTGATGAATATGGGAAAAACTGAAGAAGAGATGATATGTGGAGTGCTACATGATGTAGTAGAAGATACCCCTATTTCTATAGATATGTTAAGAGAAGAAGGATTTTCTCCTAATATTCTAAAAGCACTTAATGCTATATCTAGAAATGATGAGGAGACATATGAAGCATATATAGACAGAGTGATTACAGATGATTTAGCTATCAGAGTCAAATTACACGATCTAAAAGATAATATGAATAGAGATAGAATATTGTATCCTAGCGACGCAGACTTAAAAAGATATGAAAAATACAAGAAGACATATGCCAGATTGATGTTGATTATGGATGAAAAGAATGATGATAAAGAAGATAATTTAGAAGAAGCCAAGTAGAGAATGGATTTGGGCATATTGTTATAGAAATGAATATCCCCTATGTAAAACTGATAAAGTTTTACATGGGGGATTTCTTGTTGCCTGATATGAAGCTGGCACGCTTTATAGAGTCGGTGCCATATTTGCCTTTAATGGTATCTAGTGCGGCATCTAAGGAAGCTTGTTTTTCGTAGTCCGTAGTATCAAATAGGGTCATCTGTCTGCTAGAATCATTAGAAGTTTTCAGAGCGGCTACACCTATAAGTCTTATGGGATTGCCTTCCCAGGTTTCATCAAATAATTTACAGGCTATGGTATAGAATTCTTCGGTTATATTTGTAGCAGACATAAGAGATTCCTGATGACTTATGGTAACAAAATTATTGTCCTTGATACTAATAGATATAACCTGTGCAGCGACAGAATCTGCTCTAAGTCTATTACACACTCTCTCGGATAATTCCAGTATAACATGATGAGCATCTGCGGTATCCACTATATCAAAAGGAATGGTTACAGAATGTCCGTATTGTCTTGGGGCTTGGTCATGGCCGTGACTTACGATAGCTCTATCTATACCATTGGCATAATCATATATAAGCTGGCCCTGTTTTTTAAGGTGAGCAGTAAGAAGTGCTGGATTAGCCTTTGCGATATCACCTATGGTATATATACCTATAGACTTAAGCTTGCTTACAGTTTTCTTGCCTACAAAGAACAAATCTCCGGCTGGTAAAGGCCACATCTTAGATTCTATTTCATCGAGGAATAGAGTATGCACCCTATTAGGTTTTTCAAAATCACTAGCCATCTTAGCCAGAAGTCTATTGCTGGATATACCTATGTTAACAGTAAAGCCTAGCTGGTCATACACCTTGTTCTTTAGCGTGTGAGCAAATGCTATAGGGTCTCCATATATTTTCCTGGTACCGGTCATATTACAGAATGCTTCATCTATAGAATACTGTATAACCTCGGGAGCGATGGAATTAAGCAGCTCCATAAATTGAGCAGAGCGTTCTCTATAATAGGTCATATGTGGCTTAAAAACCTGAAGAGCAGGACATTTTCTATATGCCTGAACTAGAGGCTCACCCGTCACTATGCCATACTTTTTGGCCGAGGGTGATTTGGCAAGTACAATGCCATGACGCTTTGCTTTATCTCCGCCCACCACACTAGGTATAGTTCTTATATCAAGCTCTTCATTTAATTCGCGTAGATGGTATAAGGCCTCCCAGCTAAGAAAGGCATTGTTTACATCTATATGATAGAATATATTTTCCATATAATAATCCTTTATAATTTGTGATAATATCAATTGAGTATAATAAATTTTATCACAAATATATGAAAATATGTAACATATCTGATAAAAGGTAAATGAATTTTATAGAAAGAGATATGCTATTGTGATATATTTATATAAAAAATAGAAGCGGGAGGAATAGATATGGTTATAGGTGCATTAGAAGCAGGCGGAACTAAGATGGTATGTGCTATAGGAGATGAGAAGGGACATATATATGAACAGCAGTCATTTCCTACATTAACACCTGAAGAGACTATACCAGAATTAATAGACTATTTTAAGGATAAAGACATAGAACTATTGGGAATAGGAAGTTTT
>CAZOUU010000275.1:0-2210 GCA_964583045.1 uncultured Lachnospiraceae bacterium
GCTGGGTGCGGGAGAGATTCTTCTTACCAGTATGGATTGTGATGGTACAAAGGCAGGATATGATATAGAATTAACCAGAGCTATATCTGATAATGTATCTATACCTGTTATAGCCTCTGGTGGTGCAGGAACTAGGGAGCATTTTTACGATGCATTAACGGAGGGTAAGGCAGATGCGGCACTTGCAGCGTCCTTATTCCATTATAAAGAGCTAGAGATAAAAGAGCTTAAAGAATACTTAAGAGAGAGAAGCTTAGACGTAAGGTTATAATATGATTAGATTAGAGAAGAATAAATTGGATGTGGATTCATATTTACATTTAAGAGCATGTGTAAATTGGAAAGTATTACAATACCAACAAGCGGAGAAGGCTATATCTAATAGCCTGTATATAGTTACCGCCTACTATGGTGATGAACTAGTAGGGATGGGAAGAATAGTTGGAGATGGAGCAGTTATATGTTATGTTCAAGATCTAATAGTATTACCAGCATATCAGAGTAAGAAGGTAGGCTCTATTATATTAGATGAATTAGTAGCCTATGTAGAAGACTTAAGACTAGATAACTCTACTATGATGTTATGTCTTATGTGTGCTAAGGGTAGAGAGTCCTTCTATCTTAAACATGGATTTATTGCCAGACCTACAGATAATTTAGGTCCTGGTATGATACAGTATCTTAGGTAGTACAATATAGCACATAATAAAAGCACTGGATTAATAATCTAGTGCTTTTATTATGCGTACATACTATTTATTTTCTAAGTCCTCTAATTTGTCATTTTCCATATGATCATAAGCGGCAGATAACATAAGCTTAATCCTATTAAGCTGGTTAACTTCTGATGCCCCAGGATCATAATCTACAGCAACTATATTAGATTTAGGGAAGGAACGTCTAAGCTCCTTAATAACTCCTTTACCTATAATGTGGTTAGGTAGGCAGCCAAAAGGCTGAGCACATACTATATTACCAGCATTACTGTGTATTAATTCTATCATTTCACCAGTAAGCAACCAGCCTTCACCAGTTTGATTACCTAGTGAAGCAAAAGGCTTTGCATATTCTGCAATCTGGCTTATGTGAGCCGGACAATCAAAGTGTACGCTGTCTGCAAAGGCTTTCTTAACTACCTTTCTATAAGTCTCTATATACTTAATACCGAAATTAGATATAATTTTATTAGATTTAGACTTGCCTAGAAATCTGTATTTATAGTTCTGGTTATAGAAGCAGTATTGTATAAAATCTAATAAATCAGGAACTACAGCTTCAGCACCTTCGGCTTCTAATAATTCTACAAGATGATTATTTGCAGATGGTAAAAATTTAACTAATATTTCACCTACAACACCAACTTTCGGTTTAATATCATCGGTAATAGGTAGGTTATCGAAGTCTCTAACTATACCTTGCAAATTCTTATGATATTCTCTAGTAGAGCCATGCTCAAGAGACTTAATACATCTATCTACCCATTTGCGATGTAACTCATCTGCTGAACCAGAAATCTGTTCATAAGGACGCATACGATATAATACTCTCATAAAGGTATCACCATAAACCAAAGCTTGTATAGCACGTTTAATTAATGGATAAGAATATGTAAAACCAGGGTTCTTTTCTATACCTTGTGTACTAATAGATATAACTGGTATATAACCTAATCCAGATTTCTCTAGAGCACGTCTTATAAAACCTATATAATTAGTGGCACGACAACCACCACCAGTTTGTGTTATGGCTATAGCAATCTTATGTAGATCATATCGTCCTGAATTAAGTGCTGACATAATCTGTCCTACTACTATAAGAGAAGGATAGCAGGCATCGTTATTTACATATTTTAGGCCTATATTTATTGCTGCCTTAGAAGCATCTGGTAATACTTCTATATTATATCCGCCATATCTCATAGCGGGCTGCAATAATTCAAAGTGTATAGGAGACATCTGTGGAGCTAGTATAGTATAGTCCTTCTTCATCTCTTCGGTGAATACCACTCTGTTATATGCACAGGATACAGGAGTAGTCTCTACATGCTTTTTATTTCTAACATTAACAGCACTTATA
Organism: uncultured Lachnospiraceae bacterium; assembly: GCA_964583045.1. Classification (GTDB taxonomy): domain Bacteria; phylum Bacillota; class Clostridia; order Lachnospirales; family Lachnospiraceae; genus JAVBSN01. The sequence continues at coordinate 2,077 of CAZOUU010000275.1, forward strand.
AGAGAACGTATTCTTATACGGGCAGCACCTAGATTACTAACTTCATCTATCTTAAGTACAGTATATATCTTACCAGAATGAGTTAATATATCATTAACGCAATCAGTAGTTACTGCATCTAATCCACAACCAAA
>CAZOUU010000276.1:0-2204 GCA_964583045.1 uncultured Lachnospiraceae bacterium
TTTTACTTCTTCTTCTACAGGCTTTAATAAATACTCTTTTGCTTGTTCAGAGGTTAATCCAGAGACGCGCTCTAGTTCCTGTAGTTTCTTTGCTTGAAGCTCTTCTACATTAGCTTTCTGCTTATCAAGTGCTGCTTCTTTTTGAGCTATAGCAGCTTCTTTCTTCTCAACAGCATCAACCTTATGGTCAACGGTCTCTTCTCTAGAAAGAACTCGTTTTTCCATACGAGACAATTCATTACGTCTCTCTTTGACTTCCTTATCGAAATCATTCTTAGCTTTAAGAGCTTCCTCTCTAGCCTCAACAAGAGCTTCACGTTTTTTAGTCTCGGCAGACTTAAGTGCTTCATCTATAATATCTCTAGCCTTATCTTCTGCTTTGCCAGTCTTAGCTTCAGCAATATTCTTACGATATGCTTTACCAAGTACAAAGGATACGATTATAGCTACTAATAAAATAGCGACAAAAATTTTATAATCCACAGGAGCACCTCCTTATTTAGTTTTAATTGTACTATGTACAACATATAAATTTTATATGTTTTTCATAATTATGTCAAGTTAATTTTAATATGTATTTATGCAATTTGTAACAAGAAAACGAATTATTTTTGCGAATTTTTGTTACTTTGAAGTAAAATTTTAGAGATAAGTTGGTAATTATAGCCTCGCCTCATAAAGAAATTAACCGTTCTTCTATACATATTGTCATCTAATTGATCAACACGTGATAATTTTCTATCAACTAATTCTCTAAGAACAGACTCTTCATCAATATATGTATCCTCTAAAGTAGATTGAATAATTTCCTTATCTACTCCTTTAAGCATAAGGTCTTGTTTTAATCTAGCTTTACTCTTTCTATTAGAGTAAGTATCTACAAATTGTCTGGCATATCTATCATCATCAACATAATTATAGTCTGCTAGAAATGAAATAGTACTATCTATAACTTCTTCTGTATAATATAAGGTCTTAAGCTTACTTCTAATCTCATATTCTGTTCTCTCTCTAGATTCTATATAATTTACTGCTCTATTCTTACATCTTCTAAGTACTACTTCTCTATTAATACTATTATAAGTATCTTCACTTACATCTACGCCAACGGATATCTTATACTTTCTAATATCTTGTGGATATAGAATAAAAACAAATCTATCATCTATATATATCTTCGATCTATACTTAGATATCTCTTCGATCTTGCTAATGGTCATATCTATGTCTCCTCGAAACCTAATCCATATTTTTATAGAAAAAGAAAATCTATTTGGTTGATTTCTCTGTTTTATCAGGCTTAGCATTAGGATCTTCATCTTTTCCAAATAGACCAACTCGTTCTCTAACCTGATTCTCTACTTCATTCATAATCTCTGGATTATTTTTAAGGAATATCTTAGCATTCTCCCTTCCTTGTCCTATCTTCTCACCATTATACGCATACCATGCACCGGATTTATCAATAACATCAAAGCTGGCAGCTAAATCGAGGATATCACCTTCTCTAGATATACCTTCACCATACATAACATCAAACTCAGCCTCTTTAAATGGAGGTGCAACCTTATTCTTAACTACCTTTACTCGAGTTCTTCCTCCTATCATCTCTCCACCAGACTTAAGCTTCTCTATCTGTCTTACATCTAATCTGACAGAGGCATAGAACTTCAACGCTCTACCACCCGTAGTAGTCTCTGGATTACCAAACATAACTCCTATCTTCTCTCTCAATTGATTAATAAAAATGACTATACAATTAGATTTATTAATAACCGCTGTAAGTTTTCTAAGTGCCTGAGACATAAGTCTTGCTTGCAATCCCATATGAGAATCACCCATCTCACCATCTATCTCTGCCTTAGGAACTAAAGCTGCAACCGAATCTACTATAACTATATCTACTGCACCAGATCTAACCATTGTCTCTGTAATCTCTAGTGCCTGCTCTCCATTACTTGGCTGTGATATATAAAGATTATCTATATCTACACCAATATTCTTAGCATATGACGGATCTAGCGCATGCTCTGCATCTATAAAGCCTGCTATACCACCTTGCTTTTGTACCTCTGCTATCATATGTAATGCAACTGTAGTCTTACCACTTGATTCCGGTCCATATATCTCAACAATTCTTCCCTTAGGAATACCACCTACACCAAGTGCTATATCCAAACTTAATGAACCTGTTGGAACTGTCT
>CAZOUU010000277.1:0-2201 GCA_964583045.1 uncultured Lachnospiraceae bacterium
GGTAAACCTAGTATTACCTTAGATGGTAAGGAGATTAAGCTATATGCCAATATAGGTAATGTATCGGATGTAGCTAGTGTTCTTAAGAATGATGCAGCAGGCATAGGTTTATTTAGGAGCGAGTTTATATATTTAGAGAAAAGTACATTTCCTACTGAGGATGAACAGTTCCAGATATATAAGATGGTAGCAGAAAATATGGCAGGTAAAAAGGTGATTATACGTACTCTTGATATAGGTGCTGATAAGCAGGCGGATTATTTTGAATTAGGTCATGAAGATAATCCTGCTATGGGATATAGGGCTATTCGTATATGTCTTACTAGACCAGAGATATTTAAGACTCAGCTACGTGCACTATACAGAGCCAGTGCTTTTGGAAATATAGGAATTATGTTTCCTATGATTATATCTGTAGAAGAGGTTAGACAGATAAAAGAGATAGTAGAAGAGGTAAAGAGAGAATTAGATACTGATGGTATAAAATATGGGGATGTGGAATTAGGTATTATGATAGAGACCCCAGCGGCGGTTATGATAAGTGATTTGTTAGCCAAGGAAGTAGATTTCTTTAGTATAGGTACTAATGATTTAACTCAGTATACACTGGCTATAGATAGACAAAATCAGGAGCTGGATAATATATATAATTCGCATCATGAAGCTATACTTCGTATGATTAAGCTGGTAGTTGAAAATGGACATAAGGAAAATACTTGGGTAGGTATATGTGGAGAACTTGGAGCAGATACAACACTTACTAAAGAATTTTTGAAGATGGGTGTAGATGAATTATCGGTATCTCCTACATTTGTACTACCTATCAGAAAAATTATCAGAGAGACATCGATTAAATAGAGAAATGTATAATTAATATAGACAGGTGATAAGTATTAATAAGGATATAGGGTTAATCCTTGTAATACATATTACCTGTCTATATTGGTATTGGTAGATATATTTTATTAATTCTTTTTATCTAGTACATCTTGTTTTAATAGTTTATTAAATTCTTCTATACACATAGGTTTGCCATATAAATAGCCTTGTACCACTTCGCAACCTATATTTTTTAGAAACTCTGCCTGCTCCGGAGTCTCTACACCTTCGCAAACCACTCGTATATTAAGGAGCTTAGCCATATCAATTATACTTTTCATAATATAAGATATATTTGGTGTAGTAGTATCCACATCTAGGAATTGCTTATCTAGCTTTAGTACGTCTAAAGGTATATCCTTCAATAGAGTAAGAGAAGAATAGCCTGAACCAAAGTCGTCCATAGATATAGCAAAGCCATTAGCACGTAGCTTGTTAAGCTTATCTATTATGGATGTAAAGTCATTTACAAATACATTTTCTGTTATCTCGAATTCTATATACTCACTAGGTATAGAGTATTCTTCTATAATAGCCATAATGGAATGAACTAAGTCTGGTTTACTAAGTGTAACTCTGGACAAATTAACAGAACAAGGACAAATCGGATAGTTATTTGCTATACGAGCCTGTAGAGTCTTGCATACTTCCTCTAACATATATAAATCTATCTCAGATATAAAACCATTGCGCTCAAATACAGGAATAAATGTATCTGGCTGCATAAAACCATTAATAGGTGAAGACCATCGGACCAGTGCCTCAGAGCCTATAATTTGATTATTAATTAAATCATACTTAGGCTGAAAATAAGCTAAAAATTCACCAGTAGCGAGTGCCTTGTGCATAGTATTCTCCATATTTGCCTGCTGCAAATATTCTTGTCTGAATTCATCCTCATAGAAGGTATAGTTAGTACCTGGTAGTTCTGACTTACCTTTAGTGGCTAATATAACTCTATCTATTAACTTATTAATGGACATTGTATTATTATCAGAATCTATAACTAATATACCGGCTGAAAAATCTACTAAGTATTTGTTTTGGATAGAGGTACAGGATTCTCTAATCTCATTGGTTATATCTTGGAATAGAGTGATCTGTTGTTCCTTAGTAGTATACTCCTTAAACAGTACAAAGGTATCACTTATAACTCTGGCAAAAGCCTCATCTGATTTAATATACTTATTAAATATATCCGCTATTTGCTTAAGTGTAGCATCGCCCACATCATGCCCAAAGGCTTCATTTATAAGCTTGAAGTTTTTTACGTTTATATAGTATAATGCATAGCTTCTATCTGGATATTTACTCAATATCTG
>CAZOUU010000278.1:0-2196 GCA_964583045.1 uncultured Lachnospiraceae bacterium
TGAGTTTAGATGAAAAGGTAGAATTTTTTAAGATGCTCGTAAAGGTCGGTTTTAAGGAAATTGAAGTAGGTTTTCCTGCCGCTTCCGAGACTGAATATACATTTTTAAGAACTCTTATAGAGAAGAACTTAATTCCTGATGATGTAACTATACAGGTACTTACTCAAGCTAGAGAACATATCATCAAGAAAACTTTTGAATCCTTAGAAGGCTGCAATAAGGCAGTAGTGCATCTATATAACTCCACTTCTCTTGCACAACGCGAACAGGTATTTAAAAAATCCAAAGAAGAGATTTTACAGATAGCTGTAGATGGTGCCAAATTATTAAATGAATTAGCAGCTAAAAATGGTGGCAATTATCAATTTGAGTATTCGCCAGAGAGCTTCACTGGTACTGAGATGGAGTATGCCTTAGATGTATGCAATGCAGTTATAGATGTATGGCAGCCAACACCTGAGAATAAGGTAATCATTAATTTACCTGCTACAGTAGAGATGTCTCTACCTCACGTATATGCTAGTCAGATAGAATATATGAGCAAAAATATGAACAGCAGAGAAAATGTCATTCTTTCATTACACCCACATAACGATAGAGGTTGCGGTGTGGCAGATTCAGAGCTTGGCTTACTAGCTGGTGCAGACCGTATCGAAGGTACCTTATATGGAAATGGTGAAAGAACCGGTAATGTAGATATAATTACATTAGCTATGAATATGTATACTCATGGTATCGACCCTGAATTAGACTTCTCTAATATTCCTGAGATTACTGAGATGTACGAGCGAGTAACTAGAATGCATGTGTATGAGCGTTCCCCATATACTGGTCAATTAGTATTTGCTGCCTTCTCTGGTTCACATCAAGACGCTATAGCTAAGGGTGCAAAATGGAGAGAAGAGCAAAACTGTTCTTACTGGACTACTCCTTATCTTCCACTTGATCCTACAGATGTAGGCCGTGTATATGAGTCTGATGTAATACGTATTAACAGCCAGTCAGGTAAAGGTGGTATAGGATTTATACTAGAGCAGAATTATGGTTTCAATCTTCCTGCTAAGATGCGTGAAGAGGTAGGCTATCTTGTTAAAGATGTATCTGACCATAATCATAAGGAATTAGCTCCTAGTGAGATATTAGATATATTCCAAAAGACTTATGTAAATATAGCTGACCCAATTAAATTGGTAGAAGTACATTTTACTCAGGGTGATGGTATAAGTACAGAAATCACTATCTATCGTGAAGGCATACAAAAGGTATATCATGGTCAAGGAAATGGTCGTCTAGATGCTGTTGCAAATGCAATTATGAGACATTTTGATATAAACTTCTCATTAATATGCTATGAAGAGCATGCTTTACAAGTAGGTTCTAACTCACAAGCCTGCGCTTATGTAGGTATAGAAACTGGTGGCAAAACAACCTGGGGTGCTGGTATCACAACAGACATTATAGATGCCTCTGTAATGGCATTAATATCTGCTGTAAACAAGGCAAAATAATTGTTATAATAGTGTAATGTTATATGTTTTCTACTAAAAATAAGGCCTTAGCATAAAACAGGAGATATATTCTCACGTCTATATGCTAAGGCCTTTTTTATCTATATCTACTACTATGCCTCTTGTACTTGACCAAAACTTTGTACTATATATATACCCACACAAATAAGTACCAATGCTATCACTTCCTTCACGCCAAAAGCCTGTCCCGATTCCCTTAATAACAAGCTGGATAATATAACTCCAAACACTGGGTTCATAAAACCATATACAGCTACCTTGGATACCGGATTATTCTTTAACAATATAGCCCACAAGGTATAAGCCACTGCTGATACTAGTGCTAGGTATAAAAGTATAGCCAAGCCCTCTATGCTTAAATTATGTATATGACCTCCCATAACAAATCCGCATATGGTCATAATCACGCCACCAAACAAAAACTGATAACCACTAAGCATTATTGAATTATCTTCCTTGCCATGTACTTTTATAAAGGAAGCAGATACTGCATAAGATACAGTGGATAGAAGAATTAGCCCCTCTCCATTTAGTTTAAAAGAGGTATCTAGTCCTAAGTTACTGGCAGCACCATTTACATTTACTAATACTATACCTATAAATCCTAAAAAGCTTCCCACTAATTTAATCCAAGTTAATTTCTCTTGTCTAAATAAGATGGCGGCAA
>CAZOUU010000279.1:0-2182 GCA_964583045.1 uncultured Lachnospiraceae bacterium
GGCAACGAAATAAATATTATCATACCAACTTCTTAATGTCAACAACTTTTAACATATTTTTTTAATTTTTTTTACATTGATTTTAAAAGCTGATAAATAAAGACTTTATGAGAATGTTTTCGCTAAAATAGCACCTTGGAAATATCCGTTATAAACTTTAATAACAGATTATTATCATAGATATAGGTTAATAATGCATTTTCTTTAATCATATTAAATAAAGTCATGCCTATAGTTGTACTACCAAGCATAGTTATGCCTATAAATCCTATCCATACATTTATGAGTGCTCTTATGCCTCCTAATATAATACCGCCTACTTTATCGATGCTCTTTAGTACAGGTATCTCAGTAAATACACCTATAGCCTTACATAATGATAATAATATGATAAACAGCACTAAAAATGTCACTATAAATGATATAGCATTTACCACTATGACTGCTAAATACCCACCTATATATTGCAAAAAGTCCTCTACACCTAATTCAGCATATACCTCGTGATTATTATTATCTAGTATTCCCGATTTCAATGTATCCGGCAATATGATATCTTCTATGGCCTGTATCTGACTAGCCTTACTATCAAATACAGCATCCGTCTTAAGCTCCAGTGAATCAGCTATCTTCTCAGATATGGTTTCATCTATATTGGTGTGCTTCTGTGCCAGCATGCTTACATAAGAATAACAATGACTGGTTAAAAATAAGGCAAGTATAATAGAACCAGTAAATACTACTGATTTGAACAAGCCTATTCTATATCCATTTAATATGCTAAATAAAAAAATACATAGCACTACAATAAATAACCAATTCATATATTCACCATTATCCGTTTGTATTATAAATTATTTTTTTGTTTCTGTACTTTCTATAGTAGTAGCCTGATGTTCTTCTATGGTTATCTTATTAGCGTTACTATCGTTGTTTGAATTTACATCCTCTGTTGTCTCTTTATTCTTATCCTTAAGTCTTAATCTAATAGTTTCTAGCTTAGTTTCATGAAGAAGTACATATTCATTCTTGGCACCATTAGGTATCATATCTATAACCTTATCCTTGAAGCCATATTTAAATTTAACATTACCCTTTATGTTAAATATAATACAATCTGTATCACCTACTATAACTATCTGGTCATCCACCATATGTATATTATTATATGAATTGTTAAAAGTCTTCTTTAAAACTATCTTACCATTTATATTATATATCTGTAATACATATTTATCAGAAACAGCTTTGTCCTGATTATCATATACTACTCCTATATATTCACTGTTATTAAATATACTTCTTAGTGGTTCGTCAAATTTAATCTCAGCCTTTTTACTTGGTTTTTCTTTCATAGAATATAGTACAAACTGATTGTCTCCAAATGCGCATATAGTATCTGTGTTCAAAAACTCCACCCTAGGTATGATGGTATCCTCAAACTTATAGCCACCCATAAGTCTATCTGAATTCTCATTCTGTCCGACTGAACCAAAGTTATAAGCTGCCAATCCATTCTTCACTTCTACACCATCCATATATAAATAGCTCGTAAATAACTTTTTACCATCATTTGATAATGTAATATCTAAAGGATAGCCACTTTTATTAATAGTAGTTTGTATCTCTGTAATCAGCTCACCATTTTTATCGTATAAATTAATATAGTTCTCTGTGCTATTCTCTAGTACCACAGCAAATACTCCCTGGTCTGCTATATCTATATCTCTAATAGTATAAGGCATATTAACGCTACTCACTTTGCCATCAGCATCCAATACGCACACTTGATTTCCATTCAAATCGGCTATAGCTACATATTCTTCTGATACTACTGCATGAGGCATCTTCATATTATAGCTTTCACTCCAAACACTGTTGCCCCTTTTATTAAAATATGTAGCACCATCCTTGCTATACTTTATAAGATTGTCCATATATTCTGCATATTGCAAACTGGAATACTCTGTAATGTCTGTAGAGTCAATCACCTCATAACCATTATAGCTAATAGATTGTATCCATAGATATCCGGCTAATATGGCCGCTAACACTAAAAATGCTACTATTGCAGTAACCTGTTTCTTGTGTCTATCCTTATTAACGGGGACCTCTCTCTTTTCTATAAACTGTACACCTAATTCCTCTGGTGCCTTAGGCTTATTCTTTCCAAATATATGTT
>CAZOUU010000280.1:0-2177 GCA_964583045.1 uncultured Lachnospiraceae bacterium
CTCCACCAAACAAACTATGTGACATAATACTATCAGTAACAAAATTAAGTCTTTTATTCTCTCGTTCTGATTCTATTATAGATAATGGTCTAAAATTCTGTTTTCTATCTGACAAGATTTTAGATACTTTTGTTCTTTCCAATGATTTATCCTCCACAATTACTTTATTAAGCTACTTATTCCATCCCATTTTTGATCTTTATCTGATATAGTCAAATCATCTATAGTCATTCCTTCTGGCATAGGCCATTCAACACCTATCTCAGGGTCTTTCCAGAACAAACCACCTTCATCATTTGGATGATAAAAATCTGTACATTTATAAGTGAATTCAGCATTATCAGATAATACTATAAATCCATGAGCAAAGTTCTTAGGTATGAAGAATTGTTTCTTATTCTCCGCTGATAGCAATACTCCAAACCATTTTCCATAAGTCTTAGAGCCTTCTCGAAGATCTACTGCTACATCAAATACTTCACCATTTACTACTCTTACTAATTTGTCCTGTGGATAATTAATCTGGAAATGTAATCCTCTAAGAACACCTTTCTTAGAGCTAGATTGATTATCCTGTACGAATGTACAATCTATGCCTGCTGCTGCAAAATCATTATAATTATATGTCTCCATAAAGTATCCTCTCTCGTCCCCAAATACTGACGGAGTGATAACCCTAAGTCCCTCTATATCACAAGTCTCTACTGTAATCTTTCCAAATTTCTCTACTAACATCCTTCTATTCCTCCTAAAATGCATCAATAATTTGTGCGTCCAAATGTATACGTACTTATGAATTATACTACATCTCTATAGAAAAATCAACGAAATGCACACCTAAAAAAGAACCCCAGTCAAACTGAGGTTCTTAGTGCATTATCTTTATCTCTGTACAAAACAGTTACTTGTACTTCCCGGTGCTGCTGCTCCCTTAGGTACTATAACTACTTGTATTCCTTCTAGTCTATATGAATATCCTGCTGTTCCTGCTGATTCACCATTACTAGCCCAGCCTAACCATCCAAACTGTTGTGCATGTACTCTGTAATATATATCGTAGTTACTAGCCAATTCTCCTGTAAGCTGTATCTGTATAGCTTCTAGTCTCTTACTCTCTCCTGAAGTACCTGAGTCATCACCATTTGTCTTCCAGCCATTTTCCCAGCCATACTTTTGTATGTGAGTTCTATACTGAATACCACCTGACATATTTGTATTAGTAACCTTCATAAATATAGCTTCTAATCTCTTAGATTGACCCATAGTTCCACTAGTCATTCCACTATATTTGTAGCTTTGCCAGCCATAGCTTTGTACATGTGTTTCATACATAACTGTTGGTATATCTGCATTAGCTACATAAGCTGCTGTACTTCCTGTGCTGCTTACATATGCCACTGGAGTAACTGACACATTTCCTGAAGTTCCACCAGCTGGTACTGCAACTCCCTTATTAACTACTATTATCTCTATAGCCTCTAATCTCTTACCTTGTCCTGCTGTACCTGCTGGTTCACCATTCTTAGCCCAGCCTAACCAACCATAGCTTTGTGCATGAACTCTGTAATATACATCATAGTTATCTTTTTCAGAGCCTGTTAATTGTATCTTTATAGCTTCTAATCTCTTAGATTCCCCTTGTGTTCCTGAATTAAATCCATCTGATACCCATGGTAACCATCCGTAGTTTTGTACATGTGTAGTATATTGGATACCTACATTATTATTACCAGCTACATCTATAGCTATAGCTTCTAATCTCTTACTCTCGCCACTGGTACCACTTACTGCACCATTTGTCACTACACTCATCCAGCCATTTCTCTGTACATGTGTCTTATATCCTACTGATACTAATAATGCTGCTTTTATACTACCAGTCATCGCTGGCGCATTAGATGGTATCCATATGTAATATGTAGCTGTATAATAACTCTTATTAGCTATACCATTATTTATATCATAAGGAGCTGTATCCATACCACTATAAGTGTATATTAAAACCGCTTGATCAAACATCAATAGACTTCTTCCTGGTACTTGCACCTTATACATCTTACCATAGCTTTTACCTGCCTCTGTTGAAGATGTTGGTGTTACATAAATTTTTGTACTAGTAGTAAAATTTACTTTAGTGCCATTAATTGGCAATGTAGTTGCACTAGCTCTTAATGTAG
>CAZOUU010000281.1:0-2167 GCA_964583045.1 uncultured Lachnospiraceae bacterium
TACCTTCATAACGTCTATCAAATGTCGATAACATAGTTATAGTTGCCATATCTAATACGGCTACATATACATCCGCTTTGATACTATAATTATCTGCTGCTTCTGGATGTAACTGTCCTATATATCCCACATCTAATTTACCTTTCATAAGCTTGGCTTGACGACCTGGATGTAAGAATGGTATATCCCTTGATGGTTCGTAGGATATCTGTCCTGCAAAACCTAGCTTTTCAAATAATTCTTCTAATACACCCTTTAATGTAAAGAAATCTCCATCTCCATACATACCAAGTGTAAGCTTCATATTCTCATCTGGAAGCTCTGTAATAGGTAACGCCTTAGGAATATATACATTTTCCATCTCATACAATCTAGCTACCTTATTACGTCTGTTGTAGTTAGTTGCAAGAGAACTTATCATACCATTAAGGGAAATAGTTCTCATAATAGAGAAATCCTCTCCTAATGGATTAGATATAACTATAGCTTTTCTATACTCTGAATCTTCTGGAATAAGTAATTTATCAAACACCTTAGGGCTTTCAAAAGAATAACTCATACCTCCTGAGAAACCACACTGCTCTACTACATCTCTAGCTACTGATTGAACTCTTTGATTAAAAGGAAGTTTACCTAATGTAGCTTCTCCACGAGGTAGCGACGTAGGTATATTATCATAACCATAGAATCTAGCTACTTCCTCTGCTATGTCTGCCATACAGTGTAAATCCTGCCTAAAAGTAGGAATAGTAAGAGTATTATCCGCTGGATTATATACTAGTGCAATCTTCTCTAAGTATTTAATCATCTGCTCCTTATCTATATCTGTTCCTAATAGATTATTATATTTAACTGGTTCAAATGGTAATACCTCTTCTTTAACAGGCTCTGGATATACATCTACTATATTGTCAACTACTTCACCACAACCAAGCTCTTCTATTAATTGACAAGCTCTATTAATAGCCTCTATAGCAAGGTTAGGATCTAATCCTTTTTCAAATTTAGCTGACGCATCTGTTCTAAGACCAATTCTCTTACCTGATAATCTTATATTCGTACCATCAAAACAAGCTGCTTCAAACAATAAGGTATTTATATTATCTGTTACCATAGAATTGGCACCACCCATAATACCTGCTATACCAACTTCCTTTTCTCCATCACATATCATAAGCACTTCTGAATCAAGCTTACGCTCTTGACCATCTAATGTAGTAAATGTATCTCCGGCCTTTGCTCTTTTTACTACTATCTTATTGCCAGATATAGTATCAAGGTCATATGCATGCATAGGCTGGCCATACTCCTCCATTACATAATTAGTTATATCTACTAGATTATTAATTGATCTAATACCCATAGCTCTAAGTCTATCTCGCATCCATTTCGGAGAAGGGGCAAGCTTTATATTTTTAACTACTCTCGCACAATATCTCTTACATAAATCTGTATCCTTTACTTCTACGGATATATATTTATTCACATCATCTCCACTACCCTTAACGCTTACAATCGGTGGATTAAAGGCTTTGTTAAATGTGGCTGCATACTCTCTTAGAAGTAATCTCATATTCTATAACTGCATCCTCTAAGCCTAATGCTTTAATAGCATTATCGCCAGGTTTTACATTATATTCTGGTGTAAATACATATACTCCATCTTCTGGTGCTTCAGGATAGAAATCTCTAGACGAACCTAATTCTTCTATACCACACATCATACCATATGACTCCACACCGCGTAGCTTTCCTGACTTTATCTTAATTCCTTCCTCTGGAAGAGGACTTCCATCATGTCCACCTGCTACTTTTCCACCATCTAATACTACTGGTACCATATCTTGTTCCTTCACATTTTTTGCACCAGTAACTATTTGCAATTCTCCCTGTTCACCTATATCCACTTGACATACTACTAACTTGTCTGCATCTGGATGTTTTTCTATCCTGGTTATCTTACCTACTACTATCTTATCTAGGTTCTTATTCATCTCCACATAGCTCTCTACATTAGAACCTGATAGTGTCATATTATCTACTAATGTCTTTATATCTTCATCTAAATCTGGTACATAAGCTTTTATCCAACTTATTGGTGTATTCATAATATTTACCTTCTTTCTAAAATTTGCATTTACGTAATATTTCAATTAAAATTGGTTCA
>CAZOUU010000282.1:0-2156 GCA_964583045.1 uncultured Lachnospiraceae bacterium
AGCTAAAACCATTGGTTTAAATGTAAAGCCTAAAACTACCTCTATGAAACAAGCTTGTGCCGCTGTTGGTCAGGGGCAGCTTATGATGACATATCAGAAATTATTTTCAGAATATCAATATACTGCAGCGCAGGTATTGCTTACCTTTGATGTAATATCAGATGATATCAGAAGACTTAATGCAATAAATACCTTTAATGAGCTATTACAACTAGGAGTAGTACCTATCGTTAACGAAAATGATACTGTAGCTACTGAGGAGATAGAATTTGGTGATAACGACACCTTATCTGCTATAGTTTCTTCATTAATCCATGCAGATTTACTCATACTTATGTCAGATATAGATGGTTTATATACAGATGATCCTAGACGTAATCCAGATGCCAAATTAATACCTTTAGTAACAGAGATAAATGATGAATTAAAATCTATGGCAAAGGGTGCTGTAACTTCTCTTGGTACAGGTGGTATGGCTACTAAGATTGCTGCTGCATCTATCGCTACCGATTCTGGAGCTGATATGGTTATTTTAAATGGTGAGAAGATAAGTATACTTAATCATTTGATGCAGGGTGATGATGTAGGCACCATATTCCTAGCCCATAAGGTTAAAAACTTTGATATGAAAACTTACATAATAGAAAAACAATATTTAGATTAATAGATTGAAGGATTTCTCAAGGAGTAGATATGATTACAAACGAAGATATTAATAGAATTAATGAATTGTCTAGAAAATCCAAAGGTGAAGGCTTAAATGAGCAGGAAAAAGAAGAACAAGCCACACTTAGAAGATTTTATATAGATTCTATTAAACAAAATATAGCAGCAAATATGGAAAATGTACGCATACTAGAAACAGATGGCAGTATAACAAAGGTAAAAAAGAAGCAAAAATAGGTAGGCTATGAACAAAAAACACATTAGAAATTCTATATTAAAGCATAGAGATAAATTATTAAGCGAAGAGGTAAAGATATTATCCTTATCCATATGGGATAGATTATTAACTGTGGATGCATTTACAAAGGCCAGTCAGCTATTAGTTTATAGAGATTATCGAAACGAGGTAGCTACCTTACCCATTATTAAATATGCATTATCAAAGAATATTCCTATAGCTGCACCTATGGTTAAAGGCAGTTATATGGATTTTTATTATTTCAATACTATAGAGGATTTTCATCCAGGTACTTGGGGTATATTAGAACCGGATACCAGTCATCCCTATAATGAAGATGATTCTGGTACTGTAGTTATTATGCCAGGAAGTGCATATGACCTTAATCATAATCGTATAGGATATGGCGGTGGATATTATGATAAGTATCTAGCAAACCATCCTGATATATATAGAATTGCAATAGGATATGATTTTCAAATAGTAGATTTTATCCCTGCAGAAGATACCGATATTAAACCACATATGCTTGTAACAGATAGGAGGATAATTATATGACATTAGAAGAGATTGGCAGTAAAAGTAAGGCAGCATCTAGAAAACTTATTAAATTATCACAGACCGATAAAAATGAGGCATTATTAGCAGTAGCTATTTCTATTAAAGAGGGTAGCAAGGCTATAATTAGTGCAAACGCTATAGATATAGAAAATGCTAGAAAAAATGGTATGCCTGAAGCTATGATAGATAGATTAACCCTAGATGATACAAGAATAGATGGTATTATTGAGGGGCTTAATCAAGTAGTTAGCCTAGAAGATCCTATAGGCGAAGTATTATCTATGAAAAAACGACCAAATGGACTAGTTATTGGACAAAAAAGAGTACCTATAGGTGTTATAGGTATTATATATGAATCAAGACCTAATGTTACAGTAGATGCCTTTGCTCTTTGTTTTAAAACCAGTAATGCAGTGATTCTTAGAGGTGGTTCAGATGCTATTAATTCTAATATGGCCTTGGTTAAATATATTAAACAAGGCTTAATTAATTCCAATGTAACTGCAGATGCTATATATTTATTAGAGGATACTAGTAGAGAAACTGCAACAAGGATGATGAAATTAAATCAATATATTGATGTGCTTATACCTAGAGGTGGTGCAGGTCTTATTAAATCTGTTGTGGAAAATGCAACTATTCCAGTTATTGAAACAGGTACTGGAAATTGTCATGTGTTTGTAGATGAATC
>CAZOUU010000283.1:0-2120 GCA_964583045.1 uncultured Lachnospiraceae bacterium
TCTGACCCGGACACAGGAGAACAATGGGTCACTAAACCTTGTAAGATAACTAAGCTTGGTAAAAATACATTTAGTCTGACCCTTACTCAAGGAATAAAGAGACAAATTAGACGTATGTGTGAAAAATTAGGATATAAGGTATATAGACTAAGAAGAATTAGAGTTATGAATATAAGACTTGGAAGCTTACCGCTAGGACAATACAGGGAGCTTACCGAGGAAGAGATAAGTGAACTTAAAACGATGTTAGGGTATATACCCGATTAATACCATGAATGATGTAGATAGAATAAAAGAATTAGTTAAACGCCTTAATGAAGCTGGTAAGGCATATTATCAAGAGGATAAAGAGCTTATGTCTAATTTAGAATATGATGAGATGTATGATGAATTATTAGAGCTTGAGAAAAAGACAGGCTTTGTTATGTCTAATAGCCCTTCTGTAAATGTAGGATATGAGATACTTAGCGAATTAGAGAAGGAAGCGCATAGCTCTCCGATGTTATCTTTAGATAAAACTAAGGAGGTAGGTGCATTACAAAGCTGGCTGGGAGATCAAGAGGCAGTGCTTTCGTGGAAGCTAGATGGACTTACAGTGGTTCTTACCTATAACAATGGTCATATGGTAAAAGCAGTTACTAGGGGAAATGGTGAGATAGGTGAGGTTATTACTAATAATGCTCTTGTCTTTAAAAATATACCTAGAGAGATAGCTTATAAAAATGAATTGGTTATTCGAGGAGAAGCAGTTATAAAATACTCGGATTTTAATAAGATAAATGAAGATATAGAAGACGTGGACGCTAAGTACAAAAATCCTAGAAATCTATGTAGTGGGTCCGTAAGACAGCTTAATAATGAGATTACAGCAAAGAGAAATGTACATTTTTTTGCCTTTAATCTAGTAGATGTAGATGATGTGGATTTTAAAAATTCTTTTGAATACAGGTTGAAATGGTTATCTGATTTGGGCTTTGATGTGGTGGAGTATATAAAGGTAAATAGTAATACACTTCCTAATGTAGTTAGTGATTTCGCTATGAGAATACCAGATAATGATTTTCCGTCTGATGGATTAGTATTGGTGTTAGAAGATGTAGCTTATGGTAAAAGTCTTGGTATAACAGCCAAATTTCCTAGAGATTCTATGGCTTTTAAATGGGCAGATGAATTAGCAACTACACATTTGCAGAAGGTGGAATGGAGTCCATCTAGAACCGGTTTAATTAACCCTGTTGCAGTATTTGACCCAGTAGAGCTAGAAGGAACTAGTGTTAGTAGAGCCAGCCTTCATAATGTGAGTATATTAGAATCTCTTGCATTAGGAGTAGGGGATGAGATAACCGTATATAAGGCAAATATGATTATCCCTCAGGTTGCTGAGAATTTAACTAGAAGTGGAGATGTAGCTATCCCTAAAATATGTCCTGCATGCGGTGGAGACACTATAATAAAAGACGAGAATGGAGTAAAAGCTTTATATTGCAGTAATCCATTTTGCCGTGCAAAGAAATCAAAGCTATTTGCACATTTTGTATCTAGAAATGCTATGAACATAGATGGATTATCTGAATCTACTATAGATAAGCTTATAGAGGCTGGGTTTATAAATGAGTTATATGATTTGTATGATTTGGAAAAGCACAAGGAGAGTCTTATTACCTTAGATGGCTTTGGAGATAAATCCTATGATAACTTAGCAAGTGCTATAGAAATATCAAAAGAGGTAGAGCTTCCTAAGTTTATATATGGACTTGGTATACTAAATGTAGGATTGTCCAATGCAAAGGTTATATGTAAGGAGTATGGCTATGATTTTAGCCGGATAAGAACGGCAAAGGTAGAAGCATTGGTGGAGATAGAGGGTATAGGAGAAGTAATAGCTAAATCCATAGTAGATTATTTTAATAACGAAGCCAATAATAAGATTATAGATAAGCTATTAGAATATGTGCATTTTAAACAGGTAGAGCTGGATACAGATAGTACTTTAGAGGGGAAGACCTTTGTTATTACTGGTAGTGTGAATCTGTACGCTAACCGTAATGAGTTAAAAGAGTATATTGAAAGGCTTGGTGGAAAGGTTACAGGCTCGGTTACTAAGAATACAGATTATTTAA
>CAZOUU010000284.1:0-2106 GCA_964583045.1 uncultured Lachnospiraceae bacterium
GAATGCCTCTATATATAAGTGGTAATTCTACATTCTCTATTGCTGTAAGATTAGCAATTAGATTAAATCCTTGAAATATAAACCCAATCTGTGCGTTTCTGATATAAGATAATTCGTCATCTGTCAAATGTGATACATCCTGACCAGCTAATTTGTACATGCCATTAGTAGGTACGTCCAGACATCCTAGCATATTCATTAATGTGGACTTTCCTGAACCTGAGTGACCAATAATAGCAACAAATTCCCCTTCATGAATATCTAATGATACTCCATCAAGGGCACGCACTTCATTCTCACCTGGATTATATACCTTTGTCATATTCTCTATATGTACCAGTGATTCCATGCTTACTTCTCTCCTTTTTAATTATTGTACTACTTGAATAATACAATAGTACATTATGGTTAATATGTCAACCATAATTTACACATTCCAAGATTATAGATTATTGGAAATTCTATTCCAATCTCTCTTTACTAAAGTGAAGCTCTCTTAAGCCCTCTACTTCATCACATACATTTTTAAAACCACAGCTTCCACAATCCATATTAATATTTGTAAATATGTGATTTAACGAATTAGTTATTTTTTCTGATTTATTCATATAATCCTGCAAGGCTTCATAGGGGAATTCAGGTAATGTAATGAATATTATTTTCACTGCTTCTACATGTCCCTCTCTATGATATCCTTCTATAAACATATTTCCTATGTCCTTAAAGGATATTCCTTTTTCTATAGCTTCTTTTCCTACACGTACTACTTCTCTATTACTAGAAACCTTCTATCTGATTTATAGTTTCTGTAAGTGCGTCCTCAGCACTAAGAACTGGATTAATTCTACTTCTATTTGTAACTGATGCTACTATATGACCAGCTTCATCTATAATTACACATTTTGTATATGTGCTTCCTGCATCACAACCGCCAAAATATCTCATAATGTTCTCCTCCTATTACCATGCCTTAGCATCATCTATCTCTTCTAGAGAAGGATCTATAGGTTCCTCTCTTAAAACTGTACGCATATATCTGTTAAACTCTGTTCTCATATCTCTTCTAGAGGCATCACTTGGTTTCATAAGGCTGTGACTAATCCACACTAGGTGAATACCACGTTTTCTGGCCTCTTCTTCAAATAATCCATGATAGCCTGACATAGATTTACAACCCATATGTGAATACATAATAACCATATCTGCATTAAAGCTCTCACAGTATCTCCATAAAGCTTCAACCCCTACTTCATATCCACCATTAGAACGATTACGCATAATCATATTCTCATATAGATTAGCCAGGTCTAGCAATGCCTGTTCTTTATCCTCAGTGTTAATCATCTTAGTAGATACCATACTTAACATATCCACTATAGGTATAACACCCCAGCAGTTTTGTGCCCATATAGGAAATGCTGTATAATATGCAGCTTGAACTCCCCATGTAATAGCACGATGTCTAACCTCACTTACGCAAGGAAGCTTATTCTTATAACCATCCTCTGCCATCTTAGTCATCTTAATATCTGTATCTAAAAACTGTTGATTACGTCCACCTGCTGCCTGAACTGAAAGAAATATCCCCAATCAAATATCTCGCCAGTCTGCTCTTCTATAAAATGTATAGCATTAGCTACCTCTGCCGCTGCATATTCTTGAACACTCTCCTCTGTATGTCTAATAGGAACAGCTAACTGAAAGGTAGGTGTTTTAAAATGTGCTGCCTGTAATCCATTTCCCATTAGGCTTCCATCACAGGTAGTATTACATTGAACTGCACATTTACCTATTAGTGGGAAATCATCATCTAGAACTACACCTAATTCTGCTGCCGGCATAGGACATACATCACTAGGTATGCCATATTGCTCACATATATCTATATAATGGCTTACTCCATTTTGATTCATCATAGAGCTGGTATATACTGATGGCACCTCTACCGAAACCCAGGTCAGATTAGGAAAGCCTCCCATTAAGGTACTCATCATATTTTCGTCAAATAATACTATTTTATTGTTAAATTCTACATCATTACCTATAGCAGGATCTGCTCTAAATATATTTGTAGTTCGGGATTGAGTCTTAGTTTGCCGTTATTGA
>CAZOUU010000285.1:0-2104 GCA_964583045.1 uncultured Lachnospiraceae bacterium
ATATCTTACCAGAATTAGTTAATATATCATTAACGCAATCAGTAGTTACTGCATCTAATCCACAACCAAAAGAATTAAGCTGTATTAATTCTAGATGATTGTTGGACTTTACGTAGTTAGCAGCAGCATACAATCTAGAATGGTACATCCATTGGTCAGATACTATAAGAGGTCGTTCTACTGTAGATAGATGTGATACAGAATCCTCTGTAAGCACTGCAATACCATAGGAATTAATAAGCTCTGGTAGGCCATGATTAATCTCAGGGTCTACATGGTATGGTCTACCGGCAAGAACTATACCTAATTTGTCTTGCTCTTCTAAATATTTAATAGTCTCTTCACCCTTTTTACGAATATCAGCTTTAACCTTATCAGCTTCGGCATAGGCTTCTTCTATAGCATCAGCTATCTCATTTTTAGGTATATCATAATAATGGTTAAGCTCTTCGTATAGTCTTACTATAAGTGCCTTCTTGTTATCTAAGGCTAAGAAAGGTCTTATAAATGTAATCTTTTCATCATTTATCTCTTCCATATTATTCTTTATGTTTTCTGCATAAGAAGTAACAATAGGGCAGTTGTAGTGGTTATTAGACGCAGGTGTCTCGTTGCGTTCATAAGGAACACAAGGGTAGAAGATATCAGTAATACCCTGCTTTAAAAGCCACATAACATGCCCGTGAGATATCTTAGCGGGATAACATTCTGACTCACTAGGGATAGATTCTATACCTAAATCATATATCTTCTTAGTAGAGGAAGGCGATAGTACAACTCTAAAACCTAGTTTGGTTAAGAAGGTATGCCAGAAAGGATAATTTTCATACATATTTAATACTCTAGGTATACCCATAGTTCCTCTATAGGCCATATCAGGACTAAGAGAGGTATAGCTAAATAATTGTTTTAATTTGTATTCAAATAGGTTAGGTATATTATCTTTGTTCTTTTTAAGACCAATACCTCTTTCACAACGATTTCCTGTTATAAATTGTCTTCCACCAGTAAATCTATTAATGGTTAGTAGACAGTTATTAGTACAACCCTTACATCTAGACATAGAAGTATCGAATTGTAATGCATTAATCTGCTCTATGGTTAGCATAGTAGTAGGTACAGCAGAGTCGTATTTATCTCTAGCTATAAGAGCAGCACCAAAGGCACCCATAATACCTGAAATATCTGGGCGAACAGCCTCTCTACCGGATATAAGTTCAAAGCTTCTAAGTACAGCGTCATTATAGAAGGTTCCACCCTGAACTACTATTTTTTCACCTAAATCCTTAGGATCTGTGAGCTTAATAACCTTAAGCAAGGCATTCTTGATAACAGAATATGCAAGGCCAGCAGAAATATCAGCTACCGAAGCTCCTTCCTTTTGAGCTTGTTTAACCTTGGAATTCATAAATACAGTACATCTAGAGCCTAAATCTATAGGCTGATCTGCAAGCAAGGCTACTTTGGCAAAGGCCTCTACCTCATAGTTTAGGGATTTGGCAAAGGTTTCTATAAAGGAACCACATCCAGAGGAACAGGCCTCGTTAAGAAGTACATTATCTACAACACCATGTTTAATCTTAATGCATTTCATATCCTGACCACCTATATCTAAGATACAGTCCACATCTGGCTCAAAAAATGCAGCAGCAGTGTAGTGAGCTATAGTTTCTACTTCACCATGGTCAAGCATAAGGGCAGCTTTAATAAGGGCTTCGCCGTAGCCAGTGGAACAAGAACCTACTATAGCAGCAGAGTCAGGTAATAATGAATAGATTTCTTTGATAGCTTTAAGGGTAGTGTTTAGAGGACTACCATTGTTGCTGCTGTAAAAATCGTATAGTAATGAACCATCTTCACCTACTAAAGCTACCTTGGTAGTAGTAGAGCCGGCATCAATACCTATAAAGCAATTTCCTTCATAATTTTGTAAGTCACTGCGAGTGATGGAATATATGTTATGCTTGCTAATAAAATCATCATAGGCCCTCTGATTTTCAAATAACGGGTCCAGACGTTCTACCTCTATCTCTATCTTTACATCTCCTTGTAATAGGGTGTCTAATTCTAATTATAATAAATTATTTAAATATACTTTACATAA
>CAZOUU010000286.1:0-2103 GCA_964583045.1 uncultured Lachnospiraceae bacterium
CCATGATCCTCTTTGCTGCCTGATAGTATAACACCTATTTCTATGGTGTTGGCATCTTCCTCCTTGGCATTCTCGAGCCTCTCATCTACCCCATATTTAATATCTAATGCACATATAAAAAAACCAATTATTATAAATGCAATAATAGATAATATCCTCTTCATAATTTCTCCATTTCTCTATAAACGCTCTAACTTAAATTATAGCAAAAGTATGTGGATTTTACCAGTACAAAGACCCTCTTATGTAAGCCCCACGATTACTATACTGGCTATAAGTCCCGCTACGGCAGCTGTTAAAGCACCTGCTAAGGTCCATCTGGTTTTGGATACCTTTACGGCTGAAAAATACACTGACATAGTATAAAAAGCAGCCTCAGTACAACTCATAATCACAGATGCCAGCACACCCAGATAAGAGTCCGGCCCATAGGTCTTATATATATATATTAATAATCCATTTGCCGCAGAAGTGGAAAACAATCTTATAAATGCAATCGGTATAATATCACCTGGTATCTTACACAGATTTCCTAATGGCTCTATAATCCCTACAATAAAATCCAATAAGCCTGAGGCTCTAGTAATACCCACTGCCACAATTAGTCCTATAAGAGCAGGTGCTATTTTAAAAACTATACCTATACCCTCTTTTGCACCTTTTACAAACTCATCATATATCTTCACCTTGTTAGCTATGCCATCTATAACTATGTAAAATACCACTATGGGAACTATAAAATACGATAAAAATATAATGCCCTTCATAATTTATAACCCCTAGACATTATTCTAGTAAATATAATAGCTGCAATAGTGGATACCATAGTAGCTATTAAGCCTGGAAATATAATATTTGTAGGGTTTACAGAACCGTACTCCATTCTGTAGCTTATTATATTTATGGGAATTAGCTGTAAAGATGATATATTTATGACCAAAAATGTACACATATTATTACTGGCTATGGTTTTCCTATTATTTAGTTCCTGTAGATATTTCATACTTTTAATTCCTGATGAGGTAGCAGCCCACCCGAGTCCTAGTATATTCGATATCATATTAGTGGCTATGTCCTCTTTTACTTTATGACCAGTAGGTATACCTGGATACAAAAAATCTATAACCGGCATAATTCTCTTAGTCATTCTACTTATTAGACCTGAGGCTTTTCCTATCTCCATTAGTCCATTCCAAAATGCAACTATACCTAACATAGATATAGCTAGCTCTATAGCCTCCTTGGTAGAATAGATTATCTGATTATTAACCTTCTCTATATCACCAAATACTATCCCGTATATGATACCTAGTATTATCATTACGCCCCATATGTAATTAACCACTTAAAGCTCCTTGTGTATCCCGAATCTTATACCTATTCTATGCAGTTAATATTAGCAATATCACTCTTTACTCAATTATTCCTACAATTCAAATTAATTGACAATATTGTCAGATTATGTTACTTTTAAAGTGTATTTTTACTTTACTAGGAGGATGTATCGTATGAAGAGTACAGGCATAATTAGGAGACTAGACGATCTAGGTAGAATTACAATCCCTATCGAGCTTCGCCGAACTCTTAATGTGGGAGATCGCGATTCCTTAGAAATCTTTGTAGAGGATGATAAGATTATTCTTCAAAAGTACCAGCCTTGTGATATATTTACAGGCAGTATGGATGATCTTATTGATTACAAAGGCAAAAAGGTATCAAAAGAAACCATCAAACAACTTGCTTCTCAAGCAGGTTATGAAATCGTGTAATTATTACACAACCCCGCGGGAAAAGACCTATCATATTGGTAGGTCTTTTTCTGTTAGTTATTCTATTTTTGTAAATCAAGTCTATAATATTTGGCTTGTCTATCAAACATCTTACGATATTCCCCATTCAACGCCATAAGCTCATCATGAGTTCCTTGTTCCTTTATTTCCCCATTCTCAAACAAATATATCCTATCAGCCTTTCTCGTAGTAGACAGCCTGTGAGATATAAATATAACTGCAGCTTCACCTGCATTTTCCATCATATTCTGATTCAGCTTATATTCAGCCAGAGGATCTAAAGCACTGGACGGTTCATCTAATATAACCACAT
>CAZOUU010000287.1:0-2098 GCA_964583045.1 uncultured Lachnospiraceae bacterium
CCTGGATTCTTTCTCTGTTTCCTTCTTTAATCTTAGCGTGTACTCTAACAGTATCGCCTGTGCTAAATTCAGCTACGCTCTCTTTTAATTGAGCAGCCTCGATGTTTTTAATAATATCGTTCATATGTGCCTCCTTATTATTCAGACGTTCTTACTATCCTTACGATACAGAGGACCATCCATTTTTTGCAACTCATATAATATACCATACTGATTAGTATATTGCAAGCATTTTTATATATTTTCTAACAGCTTATCTATACTTACTAATTTAACACATAGTATAAATAAATCAGTAGCCTGACTTAATTCCTCCACTGTAGGGAAGGATGGAGCTATACGTATGTTACTATCCTTAGGATCATTCCCATATGGATATGTAGCACCAGCACCTGTCATAACTACTCCTGCTTCCTTAGCTTTTTTTACTATATCCTTAGCGCAGCCTTCTATAGCATCAAAAGATATAAAATATCCACCCTTAGGTCTATTCCATTCACCTATACCTAAACCTCCTAATTGTGCATCTAATTTATCTAATACCATCTCAAATTTAGGTCTAAGTATATTTGCATGTTTTTTCATATGCTCTACAATACCATCTAAATTCTTATAGAATCTAACATGTCTTAATTGATTTACCTTATCATGACTTATAGTCTGAACAGTTAACATTTTCTTAATATCATCTATATTATTCTTAGAACTAGCCATAGCTGCTACACCAGAACCCGGAAAGCTTATCTTAGATGTAGAACTAAATTTATATACTATATCCGGATTTCCTGCTTTTTCACATTCATCAATAATCTCTTCTAATTGATCCTGATCATCATCATATAAATGATGAACTGAATAGGCATTATCCCAGAATATTCTAAAATCCTTTGCAGCTGGTTTTAAATGTGCAAATCTTGATACAGTCTCCTTTGAGTAAGTAATACCCTGTGGATTAGAATATTTAGGTACACACCATATTCCTTTTACCGATTCATCATTATTAACATATTCTTCTACCATATCCATATCTGGACCTGTAGGAGTCATAGGTATATTTATCATCTCTATACCAAAATACTCAGTTATAGCAAAATGTCTATCATAACCAGGTACTGGGCAAAGGAATTTAACCTTATCTAATTTACACCATGGAGCATTTCCACAAATACCCTTTACCATAGCATGTGATACAGTATCAAACATAACATTAAGGCTGGAGTTACCATATATAATAACTCTATCTTTATCTACTTCAATCATATCTGCTAATAAACGTTTTGCCTCTGATATACCATCAAAAGCACCATAATTACGACAGTCTATGCCATCTTCACTCTTTAAATCCACTCCACTGTTAAGTACATCCATCATACCCATAGATATGCTTAATTGTTCAGCTGAAGGCTTACCTCTAGACATATCTAATTTAAGATTCATATCCTGATATTTCTTATAATCAAGCTCTAGCTTACTTTTCAATTCTACTAACTCATTCTTACTCATCTGCTCATACTTCATAATATTCGTCTCCTATCGTAGTAATGCTTTTTAAATCCATATATGGATTTGTTATTCTAAGAGGTCAGGGCGACGCTCTTTTGTCCTTTTTAGTGACTGCTCTTCTCGCCATTTTTCTATGTTAGCATGGTGTCCAGACAACAATACCTCTGGAACCTTCATCCCCATAAAGTCTTCTGGTCTAGTATATTGAGGGTATTCTAATAAATTATTATAGAACGTCTCATACTGAGCTGAAGCATCATTATTCAATACTCCTGGCACTAATCTAGATGTAGCATCTATCATAACCATAGCTGGAAGCTCTCCACCTGTTAATACATAATCTCCTATAGACACATTATCCGTAACAATAAGATCTAATACCCTCTCATCTATGCCTTCATAATGCCCACACAATATAATAAGCTCTTCCTCTTTGGCAAAATCTATAGCCATAGCCTGATTAAACACTGAGCCTTGTGGTGTCATATAGATAACTCTTGGAGTTTTTCTAACCAATTCCTTATTATCCTCTTTTTTTTCCATTTTGGCAACCACTGATTTATAGGCTCTATAAATTGGTTCAGCCTGCATAACC
>CAZOUU010000288.1:0-2097 GCA_964583045.1 uncultured Lachnospiraceae bacterium
ATGGGTGGTAGTATAACCGTACAGAGTAAAGAGGACGTAGGTTCTACATTTATAGTAGAGATACCACTTAAGATTGTCAAAGAAGCAGAGGCAACACCACCAGTTGAAGAAGAGCCAGCGGCTATATTCTCTATCACTGGTAGAGGCAAAACCAGAATACTTGTAGCAGAGGATGAGCCAGTTAATCAACAGGTTATAGGTAAGCTGCTAGGTATGGCAGGATATTCCTATGATATAGCGGAGAATGGTCAAAGAGCTATAGAGTTGTTTAAACAGAAGGAATATAACGCAGCCTTATTTGATGTACAGATGCCTATTATGGATGGATTAGCAGCTACTCAAGAGATTCGTAAGATAGAGTTTAGAGAAGGACGTAAGAGATTGCCTATTATAGCAGTAACAGCCAGAGCGATGTTTGGTGATAAGGAACGTATTCTAGAAGCTAAGCTAGATGATTACATAGCCAAACCATATAATCTAAACGATGTAGTAGAGACATTGCATAAGTATGTGGATGATGTGGAAGAATAATCATTACATTATATAAGTACATAATATGCGGATATGGATTAAGTCTATATCCGCATTTAAAATCTCAATAATATATTCTTATTTAGAGGAGGAGACAGATATGGATAAGAGACTTAAGAAGATTATTACATTAGTACTTACATTTGCCATTATATGTGGAAGTATATACATACCTTATGGCAGCAGCGATAAGGGGATGAATGTGGTAGAGGCAGCAGGTGCCACCCCAGTAGCGGCGCATGGAAGACTAAGGGTAAATGGCACACAATTAGTAGACCAATATGGAGAAGCTTTTCAGCTAAGAGGTGTAAGTACTCATGGCTTGCAGTGGTATTCGCAGTATAACAATCAAGCTAGTTTTCAAACCCTCAGAGACGATTGGGGTGCTAATGCCATAAGACTCGCTATGTATACTGAAGGTGGCAACGGATATTGTCAGGGTAATGCCAGCAGTATGAAGCAACAGGTGGTAAATGGTGTACAAGCTGCTACTAATTTAGGTATGTATGCGATTATAGACTGGCACATACTTAGTGATGGTAATCCAAATTCACATAAATCAGAGGCTATATCATTTTTTAATGAAATGTCAGCTAAATATAAAAACAATAATAATGTTATATACGAGATATGTAATGAGCCTAATGGTAGCAATGTAACTTGGGATGTAATTAAAACTTATGCAGTGGATATAATAAATACTATAAGACGTAATGATCCTAATGCAGTTATAGTTGTAGGTACTCCTTCTTGGTCACAGCTTAGCATGTGGGGACATACTACAGAGGTAGCAGATAATCCTATAACAGGTCAGAGCAATATTATGTATGCATTACATTTCTATGCATCGGATAGTGACCATAATCAATACATATTCCACAAGATAGCAGATTTTGAAGCAAAGGGATTACCTATTATGGTTACAGAGTTTGGTTTATCTCAAGCATCAGGTAATGGTAATGTGGATACTGCTTTAGCGGATAAATGGTTAAATGAATGTGATAAATATAATATAAGTTATTTTTGCTGGAGTCTATGTAATAAGAATGAAAGTTCAGCATTAATAAGCGGTAGTTGTAGTAAGACGTCAGGTTGGAGTGCAGGAGAATTATCTACAGCAGGACAATATATTAGAAATAGATATATAAATAGAAAGAATGCATTAGAGGTAGTTAATACACCAGCACCATCAGAACCAGGACAGGTTACTGTAGCATATTGGACACATATACAAGGTATAGGCTGGGCGCAGGGCTGGCAGATAAACGGAGCATCAGCAGGTACTACAGGTAGCTCCAAACGTCTAGAGGGTATCAAGATAGAGATATCAAATAAGATGGGAACAGATCTAGGAATTAAGTATAGAACTCATATACAAGGTATAGGCTGGCAGGATTGGCGTAGTGATGGTGTAATGAGCGGAACTAGTGGACAGTCTAAGAGACTAGAAGCTATACAGCTTGAATTAACAGGAGCAGCAAAGGATAACTATGATGTATATTATAGAGTGCATGCACAAAATTACGGCTGGTTAGGCTGGGCTAAGAACGGTGAAGCTTCTGGAAC
>CAZOUU010000289.1:0-2079 GCA_964583045.1 uncultured Lachnospiraceae bacterium
AACTGTTCTCCATAGTCTTGAGGAATCAAGCACATTAGCTTTATCCACCGAAGTAACCTTCTTACGTCTCTTCATAGCAATGTCAAATCCACGTATAGCAATTCTTCTAATTTCATTTTCGTTATATACTAGATTATCATGAGCTGTTCTTACACCATCTATCTTTTCAGTGCTTCTCTCTCCAAAATATAAGCCACCGGTAAGCTCTCTCATAATCATCATATCAAAGCCCTTATCAGATATCTCCTCCTTTAGTGGACAAGCCCCCTTAAGCTCTGGATATAATAATGCTGGTCTTAGATTGGCAAATAAATTAAGCTCTTTTCTAATCTTCAAAAGTCCTGCCTCAGGTCTTAGAGCTGGCTCTAATTTATACCAAGGCGATGTAGAGGTATTTCCTCCGATAGAACCAAGTAGTACAGCATCTGATGCTTTTGCTTTTTCAACTGCCTCATCTGTAAGTGGAACACCCGTTGCATCTATGGAACAACCACCCATAAGTAATTGTTCATAGTTAAATGTATGATTATATTTATCAGCAATTTTATCTAAAACTCTCATAGCCTGACCGACTACCTCTGGTCCGATTCCATCACCCTTTATAACTGCGATATTCTTATTCATTAGATAATCTCCTTAGTTGTTGTTATTAATATAATTGATTAAACCCTCTGTCTTAATAATTTCCTGCATAAAAGGAGGAAATGCCTGACCCTTAAATTCAGTTCCTTTTGTCTTGTTATATATCATACCACTATCAAAATCTACCTCTACCATATCACCAGCCTCTATGTTCTTAGCAGCTTCTGGACACTCTATAATAGGAAGGCCTATATTAATGGCATTTCTATAGAAAATTCTTGCAAATGTTTCTGCAATTACACAAGAAATACCTGATGCTTTAATAGCTATTGGAGCATGCTCTCTTGAAGAACCACATCCAAAATTCTTACTAGCTACCATTATATCTCCTGCTTTAACTCTATTAACAAAGTCCTTATCTATATCCTCCATACAGCTCTTTGCAAGCTCTGCTGGATCTGATGAATTTAAATATCTAGCTGGAATGATAACATCTGTATCTACATTATCTCCATATTTGTGTACTGTTCCATATGCTTTCATATATATATCCTCCTTCTTATAATCCTAATTCACATGGGCAAGATATCTTACCTGTTATAGCCGATGCTGCTGCTACAGCCGGACTTGCAAGATATACCTCTGAATCTACATGACCCATACGACCTACAAAGTTACGATTCGTCGTAGCAACTGCTCTCTCACCTGCTGCCAAAATACCCATATGACCTCCTAAGCATGGACCGCAAGTAGGGGTAGAAACCACGGCTCCCGCTTTAATGAAAGTTTCTAAATACCCTGCCTTCATGGCCTGTAAATAGATATCCTGTGTTGCAGGAATCACAATAACACGCACATTTTTAGCAACTTTACGATTTTTTAATATGGAAGCGGCAATTTCAAGGTCCGAAATACGGCCATTGGTACAAGAACCAATAACAACCTGATCGATTGTAATGTCCTTTGCTTCCTCAACCGTTTTTGTATTCTCTGGCAAATGTGGAAATGCAACGGTTGGTTTTAATGTTGCCAAATCAATGGTAATTGTCTTTTCGTATTCCGCATCTTCATCTGCTTCATATCCTTTATATTCTCTGGTAGAATGTTCTTTCATATAGGCTATTGTAGCTTCATTAACAGGGAAAATACCATTTTTAGCACCAGCTTCAATTGCCATATTCGCCATAGCGAAACGATCATCCATAGTTAAATGTCCAATTCCGTCCCCTACAAACTCCATGGATTTATATAAAGCGCCATCTACACCGATCAAACCAATAATGTGTAAGATAATATCCTTTCCACTAATCCATTTGCTTGGGGTGCCAGTTAAAACAAAACGAATTGCTGATGGAACTTTAAACCACGCCTGACCCGTTGCCATCCCTGCTGCCATATCAGTACTACCAACGCCAGTAGAAAATGCACCTAATGCACCATAAGTACAAGTATGAGAATCTGCACCAATCACTGCATCTCCTGCAACTACCAACCCCT
>CAZOUU010000290.1:0-2074 GCA_964583045.1 uncultured Lachnospiraceae bacterium
AAGGTAGCTGTTATCGACGTACCACCCATAAATTCTATACCGAAATTCAATATGTTTCCATCTTTAGCCTTATTAACAGGCAAGAATACAATACCTGCAATTATAACTACTAACGAAGCCATTATACAGAACTTGCTGGCTTTTACGTAATTAACTACCTTAGTATTTCTTGCTCTACCATATAATTTAGGATTAGTAAGTCCTAGACCAAATAATGCTTTCATAAGCATCTTGCTGATAAATAATGCTGTAAACATAGATAATACAATACCTATA
Organism: uncultured Lachnospiraceae bacterium; assembly: GCA_964583045.1. Lineage (GTDB taxonomy): Bacteria > Bacillota > Clostridia > Lachnospirales > Lachnospiraceae > JAVBSN01. The sequence continues at coordinate 277 of CAZOUU010000290.1, forward strand.
CCTAGTGTCTGAGCAAATCCTTTAATAGTACCAGTACCCATAATATAAAGTACTACCGCTGCTATCAAAGTAGTTATATTTCCATCTAATATAGCTGATAAGGCTTTATTAAATCCAGCCTTTATACTATTTTCCACTGAACTGCCAAGAGCTATTTCTTCTTTAACTCTGGTAAAAATAATTACATTTGCATCTACCGCCATACCAATAGTAAGTACGATACCTGCAAGACCTGGTAATGTAAGTGTTACATCAAATAGATTTAAGCATAATAATGTAAGTACTACATAAGCTAATAATGCTAATGATGCAACTAAACCTGGTAATAAATATATTACTAACATAATTACACATACTACTATAATACCTATAAGACCAGCCTGTAATGTAGTAGCTACTGCATCTTGTCCAAGCTTAGCTCCTACTACGTTCTGACTCATAGTCTCAAGTTCAAGTGGAAGTGCACCGATACGAATAGTTGATGCTAATTCATCGGCTTCTTCAAAGCTTTCTTGTCCATCTATCTGAGCTGTCTGAGAAGTAATCTTTTGTTTTACATTTGGATATGATATAAGCTCTCCATCATATACTATAAATATAGGCTTACCTACATTCGCCTCAGTAGCCGCAGCAAATTTGCTCATACCTTCATCTGTAAATGCTAGCTGAACAATATAGTCTTTTCCACCGCCACTAGTATCTATAGCTGCATCAGCATTCTTTACATCAGAACCTGTAAGTGCAGTCTCATATTCTTCACCTGCTACGAACTTTTGATAATTTTCTTGATCCATAAACTCTAGAGCACCAGCTCTACCTAAAGTCTCAAATATAGCATTTGCATTCTCTGCTATAGAATTTTCATCATCAGAACTACTTCCATTAGGTATCTCAACAGTAATACGTCTAGCTCCTGCTTGATATACTTCACCCTCTGTACTAATACGGTCTACACGCTTTTGAAGCTTATATATAGTATCCTGTACATCACTGGAAGATGCATCCTTATCTACTATATCATAAGTAATACTAACACCACCATTAAGGTCAAGACCGAGTTTTATGTTACTTGCCTTACCAGCTGTAGTAGTTCCAAGACCATATATTACTGTATATATTCCTACTGCTAATGCAAGTATGAATACCAATAATACTACAACACCTTTACTCTTGCTATTCTTCATTATTAATTCTCCTTTTCATCCATCTCTGCCATAGCAGCTTTTATCATAATAGCACATTCTACTCTTTTTTTCATAAGAGCACAGCCTATGTCATAAGCATCTAATATACCACCATGGAATTTATATGAATTTGCAGCGCATCCGCCACTACAATAGAATCTTGCGAAACATTCTTTGCACTTATCCTTGGCATATACGTTACATAATTTAAATTCATCCCTGATACTCTCCTTGGTTATGCCATCATATACATTTCCCAGATTAAATTCATCTATACCTACAAACTGATGACAAGGATATAAATCTCCCCATGGAGTAACAGCTAGATACTCAGTACCAGAACCACAGCCTGATAATCTCTTAGCTACACAAGGACCACCTGTTACATCTATCATAAAATGGAAGAAATTAAAGCCTCTTCCTTCTTTTTCTCGTTTTATCATCTCTTTGGCAAGCTTATCATATTCTTCTAGCAATACAGGTAAATCCTCTTCCCTAATAGAATATGGCTCCTCTGGCAATGAGACTACTGGCTCTACAGATATCTGTTTGAAGCCTAAATCTGCCAAATGCAGAACATCCTTTGAAAAATCAAGGTTATGGTGAGTAAATGT
>CAZOUU010000291.1:0-2044 GCA_964583045.1 uncultured Lachnospiraceae bacterium
TAAGATAGATATGAGTACACTAACAGATAGCACGATGTATGAATTATCTTTTGATGAAGTACAGGATAGTAAAGGTAAAAAATACAGATTAGAATTTACTAGTAAGGATGTGGATGCTGATAATGGAATAGCATTCTATAAGACACATAAGAATGATAAAGCAGATTCTAAGATGTATATAACAGGTGAAGAAGATAATAATTCTATGGTAATGAGAGTTATAACCAATGGATTTGATATAGAGACCTATATAGTAATGATATTTTTAATAGCTTATATATGTGCATTTATTAAAATATTGTTTATATTATTTAATTAGAAAGGGTGGCATGGTATGAATATTGATGTAGATAATGGCTCTAAGTTTGGAAGTGTGGTTGTAGATATAGTAAAGGGGTGTAATGATACTTGTAAGTGGTGTTCTACAGGTATTAATAATGCTATAAAAGGAATAAATGAGTGCGATTTTGAATATATGTCAGCTGAAGAGTTTCAAAAGGGCATGGAGTATATGAAAGAGAATAATATAGCGGATGAAAATAGTATGATATATCTATACAATTTTGGTGAACCTATGCTTAATCCAGAGTTAAATGATATATTAAAATATGTGTCTTCTAATAATTATATGTGTACATTATCTACTAATGCATCTAAGTATGTAGAAATAGATAAAGATAGTATAGGTAGTATACAAGACTTCTATATTACGGTATCGGGCTTTACTCAGGGTACATATCAGAGAGTTCAGGGATTAAAATTTGAATCAATAAAGAGTAATATAGAACGATATGCTAAGTATTTTAGAAATAATGGTGGAGCTAACAAGATGGTATTGTACTATCTAGTATATCAATATAATCTTGTAGAAATGAAGGAAGTAAATGCATTTTGCAAAGAGAACGGTATAAGATTTGTACCAGCCTTTGGAATTATAGCTGATTATAATCTGTGTAATTCCTACTTGGAAAAGGATAATATTCCGGAGATAGATATAATTAATAAAGAAATGTTTACATATTATGTAAATGATGTATTAGCAGATAAACCAGCGGATTATAGATGTCCACAAGAGAATAATCTAGTAATGGATCATAATTTTAATATAATACCTTGCTGTAGACTAAACACCAAGAGCGTATTGGGAAATCTATATTCGTGTGATTTGAAAAAGATTAAAGCATTAAAGAATTCTACTAAAGAGTGTAGTAAGTGTATGGAGCTTGGACAAAGTTATATGGTTCATAATACGCCTAGTGCAGCAAATCTTATAGATGTAAAAGATAGTAGTATGGCATATGTCTTTTTCTATAATACAGGAGATGGTTTTTCTGGGGATAAAATTATTACCCAAAATGTCGCTAGTTCAGAAGTTATCAATACAATAGAATTAGAATTTGACGAACCTATAAAAGAATTAAGGTTTGATCCTATAGAGGGTTGCTCTTGTATAATAAAGAAATTGCAGATAGATGCAGGTGTACAGGCTTATTACGAGCCAGAAGTAGGAATGATTAACAATGGAGAAATAATCCTGCTTACTACGGATCCAAAATTAATAATTCATTTTGGTGGAGAGTATGTCAAGAAGGTTAAGTTATCGGTTGCGGTTGCAAGATTATAATTAATAGTATGTTGAATCGGAGATTATGATGGATAAAATCAAGGAATTATTTCTAAAATATAAAGCATTAATTATGTATGCTATATTTGGAGTCGCAACCACGATTGTAAATGTTTTTGTGTATTTTGTTTTTACACGAGTTTTAAATTTCGAAAATACTATTTCTAACATTTTTGCATGGATTCTAGCGGTTACATTTGCGTATTTAACTAATCGTAAATGGGTTTTTGAAAGTCAAAATAATAAAATTGGTGATATAATTAAGGAAATATTATATTTTTATGCATGTAGGTTTTTTACAGGATTATTAGATGTGGTGATTATGTATATAACAGTTGATATATTAGATATAAATGGTATGTTAAAAGGACTAATGAACTTATTGATGGGGATACTTATAGTATTATAAACATAGATAAA
>CAZOUU010000292.1:0-2034 GCA_964583045.1 uncultured Lachnospiraceae bacterium
ATGGAATATAGAAGGAGATAATCCTAAGGTGCCAGGTAGTGATGATATAGAAGCAAAGCTTAAGATTGTAAATTACAAAAAAATTCAGGTTACAGATAATGGCGTAAAAAAACTGAAAAAGGGAATTAAACTAGACCTTGGTTCAGTGGGTAAAGGTATAGGATGTGATGAGGTATATAAGATTCTTGAGAGTTATGATATAGACGGAGCAGTAGTTGCAGTTGGAGGAAGTATTGTTACTTATGGCAGTAAGGATAATGAAGAAGTATGGAGGGTAGCAATTAGAGATCCTAAAGGTGACGATGACAGTGTATTAGGAGTTATTAGTCTTTCTGGGGATAATTTTATATCTACTTCTGGAGACTACGAGAAATATTTTGTAGAGGATGGAGTTAAGTATCATCATATTCTGGATAGTAAGACAGGATATCCATGTAATACAGGATTATCAAGCGTTACAATAGTATGTGACAATGGATTGATAAGTGATGGATTATCAACAGCTTGTATGGTATTGGGATATGAAAAGAGCTTGCCTGTATTAGAAGAATATAATGCGGAGGCTGTATTTGTTACTAAGGAGAATAAAGTTATAGTAACAAAGGGATTAAAGAGCTGCTTTAATGTAGAGACTGAAGGGTATGAATTAGATGAATAAAAGAGACGTAGTATTAATTGTATCTATTTTTCTTATAGCTATGGGTTTATATATAGGAATAAATGGATTTTCAAAGGCGGGAAGTACAGTAAATACAAGTAGTGATGGCGTGGATTATGGATGCTACAATATTAATAATGATAATACTATTAAGATTGCTGTTGATGATAATAATTACAATGTAGTAGAGATTAGAGAGGGTGAGGTAAGGGTTATAGAAGCCTCTTGTCCAGATAAGATATGTGAAAAGCATGCTAGAATTCATAAAAATGGTGAGAGTATTATATGTCTTCCTAATAAACTAGTGGTTTCGATTACAGGAGGGGAAGAAAGAGAATATGATATCAAATAAAAAGATTGCATTTATAGGCATGATGACGGCAGTAGCCTTAATGCTTAGTTATTTAGAGACATTTATTCCTCTAAACATAGGTATACCGGGAATAAAGATAGGTCTGGCTAATGTAGTTACAGTGGCTATATTATATAAGACAGGCATAAAAGAGGCATACCTTGTAACCGTAGTTAGAATTATATTATCGGGTATTATTTTCTCTGGATTATCCACAATAATATATGGACTTATGGGAGCTATATGTAGTATTACAGTTATGTATATAGTAAAAAAGCGATGCTCATTTAGTGAAACAGGGGTAAGTGTGTTAGGAGCAATTGCTAATAATCTGGGTCAGATTATTATAGCTACTATTATAGTAAAAAATGCATATACATTATATTACTTTCCAGTATTACTCATTTCAGGTACTGCGTTTGGAGTGGGGATAGGTCTTGTGGCAGCTATATTACTAAGAAGTATAAAGAGAATAGACATTAGGGTATAGTTTATTTTATAATGTATTTTTCATATTTATTGAAGGTTCTAAAGATTGAAAAAGACAGTGTTTTGTAGTATTATTTATAAGGATATGATTATAAACGAAACGAGGTAAAATATATGACACTATTTACGTTTAAAGGTGGCATACATCCCTATGATGGCAAGGAATTATCTAAGGATAAAGAGATAAGAGTATATATGCCAAAGGGTGAGGTATGTTATCCTATTAGTCAACATATAGGCGCACCAGCAAAGCCTGTAGTTAAAAAAGGTGACAGAATATTAGTTGGACAGATTATAGCAGAAGCTAATGGATTTGTCTCAGCAAATATACATTCATCAGTTTCTGGTACTGTTAAGGTCATAGAGACTAGATTAACAGTAGGTGGTAATAAGGTAGAGAGTATAGTAATAGATAATGATAATGAGTTTGAAAGTGTTGATTTTACCCAAAATATAAAGAACTTTGAAGATATGTCCAGAGAAGATATAATAGCTGCTATTAAGGATGCAGGTATAGTAGGTATGGGTGGTGCAG
>CAZOUU010000293.1:0-2027 GCA_964583045.1 uncultured Lachnospiraceae bacterium
AATAATAATACCCACTACACACATAACTGCTTTTATACTAAGTATCATCTTATTACTAGTATCCATTAGTATAAAACTAGAACATACCCCACCAACAGCTGCACCTATCATAACTGTAATCATATACCATAGCATTCCTCCACCCATATGTGCCATTATGGATGAACATATAGTTCCAAGACCTGAGCCAGCAACACACATACAACATATTAATACAAGCTTCATAGGATTTATATTACCATCCACAATGCATATTAATATAAAGCTGGAAATAGTTATAAGTATAGCACTACATATATTAGCTACATTATATCCTATAAATGTATTCCTCCTGGTTATACTATAGGTTAGGGCAACTGGCATATATGATATAACCATTCCATAACACATAATACAACAATATATAGAACCATATATTCCTATAAAATTTCTAATAGCAGAAAAATCTGTATTAGGATTAGCTAATTTCATTATGCACATAAGACCTACACAAAAAGCTAAGAACCTTAGACATGCTTTAATAGATATCTCACTCCAATATCTTATACTTCTACAAGTGGCTTTCATATAATCCCCCCTATTCGTTAAGACTAGGACTACAAAGTGCAACAAATAGATTCTGTAAGGATGGCGATACCACTGTTACTTCTCTACTCTTGTCTATCGTATCATTGTCTTCCAGCACCACTGTTACTGTCTTACCTCTGCCATTTATTTCTTTATGGTATATATGAAGCCCCTTTGTTGCTTCATCTACCTCTTCGGCCTTACCCGATACCATATAAGCTCTACCTAGTAAATCTTCTTCATTCTCATTTAATAACACCTTACCCTTATCCACTATAATTACATCTTCAAATACTCCTGATGCCTCTTCTATAATGTGAGTTGATACTATAAAGGTTCTATTAGATTCCGAATACTCCTCTAATAGTAATCGATAAAAGGTCTCTCTCATAACTACATCAAGCCCTGCAACTGGTTCATCTAATATAGTAATCTCTGCTTTACTAGCCATAGCTATAATAATGGTTATCATAGACATCATACCTTTAGATAGCTTGCATATTTTCTTCTTTTTATCAAGCTCGAACATCACTACTAGCTTATCCGCCATATCACTATCCCACTTAGGTAAATATACTGCCGCCGCCTTTAGATAATCCTTAACCTTAAGATTATTAGCTCCCATACCTAGTAGTGAATTAAGTTCTCTAGAAAAACATATATGATCTAATACCTCTTGATTTTCCCATACCTTTTCACCTTTGTAAGTAATCTCGCCTGATGTAGCTGCATTCTGTCCCGTAATAATAGATAATAATGTAGTCTTTCCTGCTCCATTTCTACCTATAAGGCCATATATCTTACCTGCCTCTATCTCTACATCTACATTACTTAATACCTCTTTATCCTTATACCTTTTACATACTCCTGTACATTTTAATAAAACCTCTCCCATTTATCTGTCTCCTTTCATTTCTCTCTCTATCATATTAATAAGTGTTGGCATATCTATATCCAGCCTACCGGCTTCCTCTATCAGACTAGATATATAATTCTTGCTAAATTCTTCCTTTCTCTTGTCTTTAATCATGGCCTTTGCTCCTCTAGCTACAAACATACCTACGCCTCTCTTCTTATACAATATTCCAGTATCTACTAACAGATTAATTCCCTTAGCAGCTGTAGCCGGATTAATGGCATACAGCTTAGCTAACTCATTAGTACTGGCTACTCTCTCCTCTTCCATAATAATATCCCGCAATATATCGTTCTCTATCATCTCTCCTATCTGTATATATATGGATTTGTCCTGACTAAAATTCTGATACATCTATTCACCCCTTTTTTGCCATTCGTTTATTGGTTCATTACTTATGTAACTAACCATATCACTAAGCAACCTACCTGTCAATACTTAATACGAAAAAATATGTGAAATAAAAAAATCCCCTATAAGCAGCTTGGTATATTACCACATCTACTTATAGAGGCTTATATAGTATATTACTGTATACTACCTT
>CAZOUU010000294.1:0-2018 GCA_964583045.1 uncultured Lachnospiraceae bacterium
CTTAGGCCATTCTATGTAATTTAAATCCAGTTTCATAAAAAAGTGGATTCAATGCAATCTAATTTTATACACATTGCCTTGTTTTGTCAACCACTCTGCTCATAGCAGACCATTAATTTAAAAAAGCGTTCCAAGGCACTCCTGCAACCCACTTTATAAAAAGCTGAGTCTGATACGCCTTAAAACGCCTTATAAGTATTCTATTATATATTAGTAGAAATAATGTGCACCTATCTTAGTGTAATTAGATGTACTTGGTACTGACGGTTTGAAATACAAACAGCTTCCTACGTTATTAGTACCTGCAATTGCATCATTAGCTGCCTGCTGTGATACTGCTGATGGTCCGTTATTTAAGTAGTTTGGCATAGTGCTATTAACTACTGAGAACTGACCTTTGGCATATATAACACTTGATATAGAACCCCAACCTGCTCTTACACGATTAAGAACTACATTTGCTACCGCTAATTGACCTTCATAGCTATCACCATTAGCTTCCGCATTAACTAAGCAAGCTAATAAATATGCATCACTAACATCTGCTGGTGTAGCTGCTGTTTGAGTAGTAGCTACTGTAGTAGAACTACCAGTATTTGTCTTTTTATTAGATGTATTACTCTTAGCTGTTGTTGTGGTCTTCTTAGCTGTCTCTGCTGCCTTAGCAGCCTTAGCTGCTGCCGCTGCTGCTTCTTGCTCTGCCTTTATATCTTCTGCTGATTTAGCATAATCTAACTCTGGTTCAATCTCTATAAAATCTGCACTAACATATCCTTCAGTGGCTGTAACCTCTGTAGAATTCTCTACAACCGTACCATCCTCTGCTATAGCTGGTGTAAACTCCACACCCTCTAATGATATCTTAACCCATCCATCTGTAGTCTCTATGACATCTACCTTAGTATCCTTAGGTATCATGTTAACAACCTCTGCTTCTGTACTAGCATCAGTTCTTATTCTAACACCTTCATCATTTATAACTCCTACTAAATCTGCATTCTCTTGTACAAAAGACTCTGCTTCTTCACCAGATAGTACAAACTCTGTCTTTACATAGCCTTCTACATCACCAGATTTAATCTTAGTCCATTCGCCTTCTACTGCTACTATATCACCAACTGCTCCTTTATCCATCTGACCAACTAGCTCAGATCCTGTGTCAGCTGAAGATCTAATATTAAGCGTACCTTCTGTACTAGCAACTACCTTATTCTCAAATGTAGATTCTTGTACTGGCTCCGGTGCTGCTACTGCTGTAACTGCTGCTGTCTCTGTAGATGGTGCAGTAACCATATCCTCTACTGCTACTATAGACTGGCTATTAACAGCTACATCATCATTAACTGTAACCTCTATAGTACTATCTACATTAGTTGCTACCTTTAATCCAACAACTAATACGGCTAACATAGCAACGATAACTGTTGTAGTAGCTAATGTCTTACCTCTATACTTATAATTAAATAAATTTCTCTTTAGATTTCTTGCCCTATTACTTCTAGCGCTTGATCTACGTGCTTTCATATTCATTCTCCATTCCAATTATTAATACTTTGTTATAATTGTTACGAATTTGTTACAATCCAATATTAACATCTATGAAATTGATTGTCAAGTCTCTATATGCTATAATCGCTCTATGATAATAGTGCATTTTGTACAAATACTAGCATTAATCAACTAATTTTTCCAATAAAGAGGTAGTAAATATGTCTAAAATGAGGTTAGATAAGTTCCTATGTGAAGCCGGTGTAGGCTCCCGTAGTCAAGTAAAATCATATATTAAATCTAGGCGAATTCAAGTAAATAACTGTGTTTTCACTGATTGCAATGGTAAAATAGACCCTGATGCAGATATAATCACTTATAACAATTCTGTAATATATATACAGCAGTACGAATATTTCCTATTAAATAAACCTAAAGGTGTGGTATCTGCCACTACCGATAACTTGCACAAGACCGTTATAGACCTTATAACTACTCCTCACAGAAAAGATATATTTCCTGTCGGTCGA
>CAZOUU010000295.1:0-2010 GCA_964583045.1 uncultured Lachnospiraceae bacterium
TCTGCAATCCCTATAGCTTTTATACCTATATCTGCCAAATGTCTGGAATTAGAGGTTGCAACTCCTGTTTTTATGTCATGTGCCTTCAGGTATTTTAGAAAAGGTATTACCCCCTCCTTAGCCTTTATGTCATTTGCATATTTTTCCTCAGCCATACTATTCCAATCCGCCATCATCTGTTCTTCAGTGTCTGGTATATCCATACGTCTTTTTATGTAATGAGCCGTTTCTACAAAACTCATACCAGATATCTCATCTTGTAATAACGAGGGAAGTTCTTTACCAAATCGTCCTAGATATTCCACATCTATAGCTGTCCACATCCACATGGAGTCTGCTAATGTGCCATCAAAATCAAAGATAACACAATCTATATTTTCTAACATCTTAATCATAACCATCTCCAACTAGGTAAATACTTATTCTTTATGGTTCCGTTGTTATATTTACCCCATCCAAGAGGATAACCATCTACTAGAACAAGTACCAAACCATTTCTTGCATCACTATCTATTTCTATAGTTTCACCCTTAAATACCTTATAGTATTATCATCTGTAGCCGATAAATTAACACAATTTCTGTACTCATTACCTTTTAAATACATAGCAAGAGATTGACTAGGCTCAAATCTATTCTTCTTCATATCTCCCATATATAAGCCTGTACGTAAGAGTCTAAGACCTTTTATATCAGCTAGCTCATTAGGTATATAGTATATTCTATCACCATTTACTTCAAATTGGTTAGTATTAAATTCTATATCTATATCCCGTAAAAATGTTATAAACTCTTCTGATAGCTTTCCTGGTTTCACTCTGTACAAGCTATTACTATCCTTTACAACTCCTGCATCCTTTTTAGCCATAGCAAGAAAATGTCCTTCCCTTGCTATTCTATGTGGCCATAATCGTCTAGTCTTAGTTAGTTCTTCATTTCCTGTATTAGACCATTCTAGATGTCCTTTATCGAAACCATCATGCATAGGTAATTCAACTAGCTTCAAGCTATCATCCAGACTTAGCAAATACTCCACGGACTGTTCATCCTCTTCTGGAGAAAATGTACAAGTAGAGTATAATAACATACCACCTGGTTTCAACATCTTAACTACTTCTTTTAAAATGCCACGCTGCAAACCAACGAACAAATCAACTCCATTATTTTCCCAAGCCTTCATCATAGAATTCTGTTTTCTAAACATACCCTCTCCTGAACAAGGGGCATCTACAAGTATCTTATCAAAATATCCAGCAAATCTTCCCGATAAAGCATTAGGTGCTTCACTAACTACAATACTGTTACCTATACCAAATATCTCCAGATTTTTAAGCAATGCCTTAGCTCTAGAATTACTTATATCATTAGATACTAATATACCTGTCCCATTAAGCTTAGCCGCTAGTTCTGTAGATTTACCACCTGGTGCTGCACATATGTCCAATACCTTATCCCCTTCCTCCACGGGTAGAAAATGTGCCGGTGACATAGCACTGGGTTCTTGTATGTAATATAGACCTGCGTAGTAATATGGATGTTTGGTAGGCTGATCCTCACTGCTATAATAAAATCCATTACTACACCAAGGCACTCTCTCTAAATTAAAGGGGGCAATTTTAAGAAATCTTCTACTGATATCTTACTAGTATTAACTCGTAAGCCTTGATTATGCTTTACATCAAATGACGCCAAATAATTTTCAAAATCTTCATCTAACATATTCTTCATTCTAGACTCAAACTCTATTTGTAATTTCATATAATCTCCTGTCTTACTAACTATTCATTAGCATATTCTACAATTTTACATTCACAATTAACATTGTATACAGTATTATTAGATTATAATCTCTAGGCCGATAAACTACAATATATTTTTGTATTTAGGTTTTATATTACAAGAACCAAATAATTTAAACACAAAAAGAGATAGGTCTTATATACTGTAAGACTTATCTCTTTACATTCTATGTCTATGATAAACTCTGAGCTCTATATCCTTCTGATATAAT
>CAZOUU010000296.1:0-1991 GCA_964583045.1 uncultured Lachnospiraceae bacterium
CTAGACCTTCTATATCTTTTTCTATCTTGGCTATATCATTTTTAATTTTTCTAAGTCTCGCCTGTTCCTCCTTGTTCTTCTTCCAATCCATCTTGTTTTCTGAAGAAGCTTCTATGGAAATTACCTGACCACTATTATCATCTACTGTTTTCAAGCCTCTGACTATATCCTTTTTATCTAGATAATAATCGTAATTACCTTTATACTCGTCTAATTTACAATCAACCAAATCTAATATTCTAGTAGCTACCTGATTAATAAAATATCTATCATGGGATACAAATAGTAAAGTACCTGTATAACCTCTTAAGGCATTCTCCAATATTTCCTTAGATACTATATCCAAGTGATTAGTAGGCTCATCTAATATAAGTAAATTAGCAGAAGAAAGCATAAGCTTAGCAAGGGAAACTCTGGCTTTTTCTCCACCACTTAAATCACCTATTCTCTTAAACACATCATCTCCTGTAAATAAAAACGCCGCTAAGGTACTACGAATCTTAGTGTTATTAAGTCCCGGATAGGCATCTGATATCTCTTCAAATATATTTTTATTCATAGATAGAACCTGATGCTCCTGATCGTAATAGCCTATCTTAACTCTAGCACCTAATACTATCTTGCCCTCATCCTTAGACACATATTTATTAATGATTTTCAGTATAGTAGTCTTACCAGTACCATTATTACCTATAATAGCTACTTTTTCACCACGTTTTATATCTAGTCCCAGATTATCAAATAGTGTATTATTATCATAAGTCTTTTTAAGACCTTCTACATATAACACATCTTCTCCACTCTCCACTGCTGGCTCTATAATAAGCTTCATCCTACTATTTACTTCCGTAGGTCTGTCCATAACCTCTATCTTATCCAGCATTTTTTCTCTGCTTTCAGCACGTTTAATAGATTTTTCTCTATTAAAAGACTTAAGCTTAGTAATGACTTCCTCTTGATGCTTTATCTCTCTTTGCTGATTTTCATATGCCTTCATAGCATTATTTCTAATCTCTGCTCTCTTTTCAGAAAAATATGTGTAATTTCCATTATAAGTAGTAGCTCTTCCCTGATCTAATTCAACTATCTTGGTAACTGTTTTATCTAAGAAATATCTATCATGAGATACTATAATCACGCTTCCTTTGTAGGAAGTTAAATATCCTTCTAACCACCTTATAGATTCCATATCCAAGTGGTTGGTAGGCTCATCTAATAATATAAGCTCTGGTCTAGAAAGTAATAGTCTTCCTAATGCCACTCTGGTTTTTTGTCCACCGGATAAGGTGCTTATCTCCCTATCAAAATCCTCTTCTTCAAAGCCTAAGCCCTTTATAACTCCCACTATCTCACTTCTATAGGAATAACCATCATTTATCTCAAATTCATGAGTCATATTATGATAGTTATCTAGCATTTTATTTAATTCTTCACCTTGAACTTCCTTCATTTTGCTTTCAATATCTCTTATATTATTCTCCAACTCTATAAGATGGCTCTTGGTTAAAAGCATTTCATTATATATAGTATTATTGAAGTCTTCCGTTTGTTGTTGTGATAGATAACCTATAGTCTTATCCTTGGAGATAACTACCTGTCCACTATCTAGAGTCTCTTCTTGCATAATTATCTTAAGAAGAGTAGATTTACCAGCTCCATTTATACCTACAATAGCCATTTTCTCTTTCTCTTCTATATGAAATGAAACATCCACGAGTATGTCGTCTATACCATAGGCTTTACATATGTTTTGACATGCTAATATCATCTTACATTCTCTCTTTCTAATCTCTCAAAAAGCAATACACCAAAGGGTATATTGCTTTATGCTAAATCCATTTTATTTATTCTTATATTCACTAACATCTACTTCTAATTTGTTATATGGTATCTCTATGTCATACTCTCTAAAATCTCTTAGTATATCTTCACGAAGTTTCCATAAGCAAGCCCAATAATCCTCTACTAAACTCCAGCCTCGTATATTAATT
>CAZOUU010000297.1:0-1987 GCA_964583045.1 uncultured Lachnospiraceae bacterium
TATAACCTGCCGCCGTACCGCCACTTTCTAATACCTTCTCTAGTATATTAGTCATAGTCTCTGTAGCCTCCATGGTATATATCTGCTTTTCTTTTATCTCATCCTCTACTAATACATCACCTTTGGCATCTTCTATATATCTAATGCAGGTGGGTTCTCTATATTTTCCATGATTACATATAGTGGTATAGCCGGCTGCCATCTCCAAAGAAGTTGCACCATAGGTAAATCCCCCTAAGCAAGTGGACATATTACTTCTATCCTCTATAGATAGATGCTGATAATTCATATCTATAAGATACTGCATGCCTATCATAGGCGTTATATCTTCATATAGTCTATAAGCCACCACATTCTTTGATTTAACCACTGCCCGTTCAAAGGTTATCTCACCCTCATATCCTGCTCCTGCATTTTCCGGACCATTCTCTATAGGACTATCCTCCACTATAGAATCTGATGTATAACCATTTTGTATAGCTGGCAGATATACTATCAGGGGTTTTATAGAACTACCAGGCTGTCTAGGACTTTGAAATGCTCTATTTAGAGTATAACCTTCTAGCTCCTGGTCTCGTCCTCCAACTATAGCCACCACTCTTCCTGTAGCATTATCTATACAGGTAGCCGAGCCTTGAAGAGCATACACCCCTTCCTCATTCATCTCAGTATCCTGAGATAATTGTTCCGTTAAGGTATTCTTTAATATTTCCTGTTTTTCCATATCTATAGAAGTATATATTCTATATCCACCTGTAAATAAATCCTGCTGGCACTCGCTATACATCTCATTATAGCTGGTATCATATTCTTCTTCCTTTGCCTCCGATTTAAATATATACTGAAATTTAAATCCATTATTTCTCATTAATGCTCTAGTAGCCGAGTAGTATACAAAGGTCTCCACATTATTATAACTATTATGTGGCTGTACATCTAATACTACCTCTTCTTCATTAGCTAATTGATAATCCAATTCGTTTATGTATTCCATTTCCACCATATCACCTAATATCTTTTCTCTTCTGCTCTTTGCAGCCTCAGGATTCTCTATAGGATTATATTTGGTCGGATTATTAGGAATAGCACATAGATATGTAATCTCCCCTAAGCTTAGATTATCTACCTCTTTATTAAAATATCCCTTAGCTGCAGCTCCTATACCATAGTAGCCATTTCCAAAGTATATATTATTAAGGTAATATTCCATTATCTGATCCTTGCTGTATTTCTTCTCTAGCCTCTTAGCTACAAAGACCTCTTCTAGCTTACGTTCCCAGGTTACATCCTGTGTTAAAAATACATTTCTACCTAGCTGCTGAGTTATAGTGCTGGCGCCCTCAGTTATCTTTCCATCATGCTTGATAAGGGCTATGGTTGCTCTCATTATACCTTTAGCATCCACCCCATGATGCTTGTAAAATTTTCTATCCTCTACTGCTACCATAGCATATATAAATTCCTGTGGTATATCTTCTATCTCTAAATAATAAACATCCTTGGTACTATCTAGCGTAGTTATCAATTCATTATTACAATCATATATCTCGCTGGTCTCTATAGCCCTAAAAGTACCTTCGTTAGATTTAGCTACGAAATATTTTGCTTCAGTATACAATACTATGACATCTTTTCCATATCTAAAATACAGTATTACAGCCAAAAAGGCTATGGTTAATATAACCATAGCTTTTATAGTTCTAATGGCACTCTTTTTCAAGTGATTATGTACTTTCTTTTCTTTCTTTTCTTTCTTCATATCTATACCCCAAAGATAATAAAGTTCATACCTATCTACTCTGCACTTAGATTAATATAATTATAGTCTCTATTTAGATGATCTAACATCTCACCTATATGTGCATCTGCAGTAAATAGTATAATCTGTTCTGTATCAAAGGTCTCTAAATATTCCAATGTACGTTGCAGCCTACTCTCATCATAGGCACCAAATATATCGTCTATTATTATAGGCATAGTGTCCGTA
>CAZOUU010000298.1:0-729 GCA_964583045.1 uncultured Lachnospiraceae bacterium
TCTTCTATAATAGACTTTCCAGTAGCATCATCCACATATACATGATCTATACCCCAATATTCTGGCACCTCACTCTTAACCTTTTCCAAATATCTAGTACCTGTAACTATATGATTTTTGTCACAAAATTTATTATAAAATGCAACCTGTCTTTCTAGTCTCACCAGTGAATCCTTATCACTTTTAATCTCAAAGCCTATTATTTCATCTGTCGTTACTAATATGGCATCTGCTCTACATTTACCTAATACAAACTCCTCCATAATACGTTGCTTACAATTTTCCGATTCATATTTATCAAATAATATAGGGCGTATATCTCTATCGTTTAATTCTGTCATATAACCATCTCCATAATATATATTGTAAATATTTTAACACATATACCACTATATTGCATATACTATAGCAATCTCTAATTAGGATATAATTATGTTTAAATATTATTCATCTCCATATGCAGAAAAAAAGCCTTCTTCTGCTGTGTCAAAAAACTATTTAACTCCCGCTCAAACCACAACAAATACTACAGATACTGGTAGGTTAAAGATATATATAACCTCTGAAAAAGGTCTAATACCCATAACTAACGCTACTATATCCATAGCCTTTACTGGTGATCCTAATAATATCATCGAAGAGGTTAGAACCGACAGCTCTGGAAGTACCGAGGAAATAGATCTCCCCGCTCCTCCTATAGAATATAGTTTAGAGCCTGGCAGCGACCAA
>CAZOUU010000298.1:765-1987 GCA_964583045.1 uncultured Lachnospiraceae bacterium
CTTAGAGTAAATGCTCCCGAATTTGACTCTCAGGTTATATCAGGGGTTCAAATACTTCCCAGTGTAACAGGAATACAATCCATAGGTCTTTTTCCTGGTGAAAACACTGATCCCTATGATCCTTTAGTAATAGGTCCACATACCCTATATGGTAATTATCCTGCCAAAATTCCTGAGCAGGAGATAAAACCAGTATCTGAAACAGGAGAGATAGTTCTAAGCCGTGTAGTTATACCCGAATATATAATAGTTCATGATGGTACCCCTTCTGACTCTACCGCAAAAGACTATTATGTACCTTATAAGGGACTATATTAAAAATGTAGCCTCCTGCGAAATATATTCTACCTGGCCTGAAAGCGCTATAGTAGCAAATATACTAGCTATTATGAGTTTCACCCTAAATAGAGTATTTACTGAATGGTACAGAAACAAAGGTTATGATTTTACCATAACCAGCTCTACCGCTTTTGATCATAAATGGATAAATGGTAAAACTCTATATGACACTATTTCTTATACTGTAGATCAGATATTTGCAAATTACTTGTCCAGACCAAATGTATTACAACCAATACTTACACAATATTGTGATGGCAAGCGTGTAACTTGTCCAAACTGGATGAGTCAGTGGGGTTCAAAGAACCTAGGTGATAGTGGCTATAGTGCCATAGAAATATTGCGTTATTATTATGGTGATAATATGTATATAAATACTGCTACTGCTATATCTGGCATACCTTCTTCTTGGCCAGGAAGTGACTTAACTATAGGTTTTACTGGTGAAAAGGTAAGACAATTGCAAACACAATTAAATAGAATAGCCCAAAATTATCCTCTCATTCCTACTATTACTGTGGATGGTATCTATGGCAATAATACTGCTAATGCCATAAGAGTTTTCCAAGGCATATTCGGATTACTTCAAACTGGCGTAGTAGATTATCCCACCTGGTATAGAATATCTGATATATATGTGGGCGTAAGCAAAATATCTGAATTAGTATAATAAAATAATGCCATAGAATACGTATATAACCTATCAATCTATTCTATGGCATATAATTATTTTCGTTTCATAGTTCTAAGTATCTTTTTATCCTCGTCACTAACTCTATAGGACTCTATCATCTTTTGAATAGATTTATTGTAAGTCCAATCCTGTAGCTTATTATTATGCATATACTTCATAGTCTCTTTAGGATATGTGGCATAGGCTGTA
>CAZOUU010000299.1:0-1950 GCA_964583045.1 uncultured Lachnospiraceae bacterium
TCCAAAGCCTACAGCTATAGCATAGTCTTCTATCTTATCCTCTACACTCTCAAAGTGCTTAGATATCTGTTCTAATACCTTTACTAGAGATTTCTTACGGCTTCTCGCTAATCCACCAGTAAATATCTCTCCTTCTTTCATAATTATAACTGGTCTAAGTCCTAATGCACTTCCAGCCGCACCAGCTACCTTACCTATACGTCCACCATTCTTAAGATAGTCTATACTGCCTATAGTAAATAATATTCTACCAGAACTCTTTATCTTATTAAGACAATTTATATTCTCCTCAAAGGATAATCCTGCTTGTTGCATCTTACCTGCTTCTATAACAAATAGTCCTTCTAGTACTGTATTAAGAGTAGAATCGACAATCTCTATCTTAGCCTCTGGATAATCCTCCAAAACCATATCTCTGGCATTAGTGGCTGAATTGTACGAGCCGCTAAACTTAGTAGTTATACATATACATATAACTGGCTTTCCCTCTTCGGCATACTTTCTAAATGCTTCCTCATAATCTGTTATAGCTGGTAAAGAAGATTTAGGAAACACTTTAGGATTATCTATCATTCTCTGATAGAAATCTCTAATCTTAACCTCTACCTTCTCCTTTTGATAGTCAACGCCATTAAAGGATACATAAAAAGGTATTACATCTATATCATATTTTTCTACTAAATCATCACTTAAATCACATGATCCATCGCTTATTATTTTATAATTCATATATCTTTCTCCTAATATGTAGTATTAATATATCACAACGTAGTATAGTATACCACATAACCTAATTCTAGTAAATAATCTAAGTAAAATATAGCAAATTATCTAAAACTGAAAGGTTAACTGATTTGAATCTGGTAAATAGTCAATAATACCTACCTCTGTAAGTTTTTCTATACTGGTTTTACTAATCTTACCTCTTATACGTATATCCTCTTTAGATAAGAACTCGCCTTGTTTTGCTGCTTCTTTTAAACTTGTAGCTGCATTTCCACCCATAGAATCTACCGCTGCAAATGGCGGCATTATTTTACCATCTATAATTTGGAAGTTTACATCATCTGCTCTATATAAGTCTATAGGTATGAACTCAAAACCTCTTGTATACATCTCTTCCACCAGCTTCATATCACCTAGTTCATCTTTTTCTACATTAGACATTCCTTCTTTACCCTTTTTTTGTATCTCATTTATCTCATATCTAAGCCTGTCTAATCCCATACACATCTTGCCATAGTTAAATGCCTTAGCTCTTATACTAAAATAGGCCGTATAATAGGCTAATGGATAATATACCTTATAATATGCTATTCTCCAAGCCATCATTACATAGGCTACTGCATGAGCCTTAGGGAACATATATTGTATCTTCTTACAGGACCATATATACCAATCAGGTACTCCATGAGTAAGCATCTCTTTGGTCCAGTCTTCCCACTCAGCACATTTACCTTTGGCAACTATACCTTTACGAACCTTTTCCATAATTGAAAATGACATTCCTGGCTCTAGTCCCATATGAATAAGATATACCATAATATCATCACGACAGCATATAGCCTTAGATAGTATAGTTTTACCTTCTTGTATTAAGGTCTGTGCATTTCCTAACCATACATCTGTGCCATGTGATAATCCAG
Organism: uncultured Lachnospiraceae bacterium; assembly: GCA_964583045.1. Classification (GTDB taxonomy): domain Bacteria; phylum Bacillota; class Clostridia; order Lachnospirales; family Lachnospiraceae; genus JAVBSN01. The sequence goes on from CAZOUU010000299.1 coordinate 1,647, forward strand.
ATATACGAACCAAATCTGAAAAGCACTGTGGATTAGTATCTATAAGCATCTGAATAACAAATTCTGTACCAAACTCTGGTATACCAAGACATCCAAGCTTGGTCCCACCAATATCCTCTGGTGTTATGCCTAGAGCCTCCGTATTATGAAATATACTCATAACCTTAGGATCTCCCAAGGTTATCTCTTGTGCATTTGTATTTGTTAAGTCCTCTAACCTTCTAATCATAGTAGGATCTGCATGTCCTAATATATCTAGTTTTAACAAGTTTTGGTCTATAGAGTGATAGTCAAAGTGTGTTGT
>CAZOUU010000300.1:0-1942 GCA_964583045.1 uncultured Lachnospiraceae bacterium
GACACATACTGATTCCGATGCCAGACCATTTGCACTATCAGTTATGCAGAGATTAAATGATAAATGTGCTGAGTGGAAGAAAGAGGAGAATATAAGTTATTCTGTATATGGTACGCCTATGGAGTCTACAGCCTATAGATTTGCAAAATGTCTACAGAAGAGATTTGGTATAATTAAAGGTGTTACAGATAAGAATTACATAACAAATAGTTACCATGTGCATGTAACTGAACAGATAGATGCATTTAGTAAATTAAAATTTGAGTCAGATTTTCAAAAACTATCTCCAGGTGGAGCGGTAAGCTATGTAGAAGTGCCTAATATGCAGGAGAATATACCTGCAGTATTATCAGTGGTACAATTCATATATAATAATATTATGTATGCAGAGCTTAATACTAAGAGTGATTACTGCGAGGAATGTGGATATAGTGGAGAGATACAGATAATTGAAGAAGCGCATACCAAGAAGCTTATATGGGAATGTCCTAACTGTGGCAATCGTAATCAGGATAAGATGTGTGTTGCTAGAAGAACCTGTGGATATATAGGAACCCAATTCTGGAATCAGGGTCGTACCCAGGAGATAAAAGAGAGAGTATTGCATTTATAGGAGACCGTAATGGATAATAGTAAGCAGCCTCATAAGAGAAGAGTTCGTTATACAGGAACACATCCTAAAAGCTATAATGAGAAATACAAAGAACTTAACCCGGAAAAATATGGTGATACTGTTGCAAAGGTAATCAGCAAGGGTAGTACACCAGCAGGAATGCATATATCTATATGTGTAAATGAGATATTAGAGTTTCTTAATATACAGCCAGGTCAAAAAGGTCTAGATGCTACCCTAGGTTATGGCGGACATACCAGGCATATGTTAGAGTGCTTAAAAGGTGAAGGACATATGTATGCATTAGATATAGATTCTATAGAGATAGAGAAAACCAGGGCTAGATTATCAAACTTAGGATATGGGCCAGAGATATTAACTATAGTGCAGACTAATTTTGCTAATATAGATGATGTAGCAAAAGAGGCGGGGAGATTTGACTTTTTAATGGCTGATCTTGGAGTATCCTCTATGCAGATTGATAATCCTGACAGAGGATTTTCTTATAAGCATGAAGGACCTCTTGATTTAAGATTGGATCCTAGCAGAGGGATATCGGCGGCTGAGCGCTTAGAGACTATCTCTAAGGATGAATTAGAGGGTATGCTAATGGAGAATTCAGATGAGCCTTATGCATCACAGATAGCTAGAGCTATTACCCTCGAGATTAGAAGAGGTAATAAGATAGATACTACCACTAAACTAAAAGAAGTAATAGAAGGTGTATTAGAAGGATTGCCGGCAGCAGAGAGAAAAGAGGCAGTAAAGAAAACCTGCCAGAGAACCTTTCAGGCCTTGCGTATAGATGTAAATAGTGAATTTGAAGTATTAGAGGCATTTTTAGAGAAGCTTCCTGATGTATTATCTCCAGGTGGAAGAGTAGCTATATTAACTTTCCATTCGGGAGAAGATAGATTGGTAAAAAAGGCTTTCAAACAGATGTATAAAGAAGGAATATATAGTGATATAGCTACTGATGTCATTAGACCATCAGCAGAAGAATGTAATGTAAATAGTCGAGCACGTTCCACAAAGATGAGATGGGCTATTAAGGCTTAATAATAGTGATATAATCACCAGATTGCCATAGTAGTATGGGTATTACTGGTGATTTTTCGTGATTGCAACTGTCAGTTGCGTAATTTCAAAGCATAATTGATAGAGTGCAACTAGCTAAAATGGCATAATTTATCGTGTAAATACAAGAAAATTATGTGAAAGGTGAGGTAGGTATGATATTAGCAGAAAAAAATATTACAGTTAAGAAAGAAGAGTAATTGGTCACAGGAGGAATTAGCCGAGAAATGTAATGTATCCAGACAATCGGTT
>CAZOUU010000301.1:0-1940 GCA_964583045.1 uncultured Lachnospiraceae bacterium
CTCAAGCTCTATCTCTTGATTGCTACGGTTAATGATTCTCTGTGCTTCAGCATTCGCCTCTGTTATGATATCATTCTCCTTTTTCTTAGCCTTCTTACGAGCTTCAGAAAGTATAGCCTCGGCTTCCTTATCTATCTCTTTGATTTTCTCATCATATTCTGCCTTTAATTTGGCGGCTTCTTCTTTATCCTTAGTTGCAGATTCTATATCATTCTTGATTCTATCCTGTCTATTCTTAAGCATCTTATTGACAGGATCCATAAGTAAGTAAGACAAAATTATAAATAGAATAAATACTGATAAACCCTGTATAATAATTCCCTGCAACAACACTCCGTCAAGTCCGAAAATACGTCCGTCTCCGTCTGAAATTCCGGATAAATCTATTTCACATAATATTCTCGCTATGCCATATATATTTGCCACGACCTAGCCTCCTTTCGGCTTTATTTTATCATATCAAAATTATTATAATTTTAAGAATTTTGATAACATTGGATTACCATACATTAATAGAAGTGCGATAACCAATCCATAAAGTCCTGTAGTCTCAGCAACGGCTTGACCTAAAAGCATAGTTGACATAATATCACCTTTGGCACCAGGATTACGTCCTACTGCTGCTGCACCTTGTCCTGCTGCATATCCTTGTCCCACACCAGGTCCGATACCAGCTATCATAGCTAGACCTGCACCTATAGTTGAGCATGCTAAAATTAAACCTTCGTTAGTAATTTGATTCATAATAATTAACCTCCATATTGTAATTTATTAATTGTCTCCCATCTTGTCTGATACAAATACCATAGTTAACATACAGAATACATATGCCTGGATTGCACCTGAAAACAAGTCGAAATATCCATGTAGAAATGCTGGTACTCCTAATTTAGCAAATACTGGCAACAAGCCATAATATAATGCTAACATAACTGTACCTGCCATAACATTACCAAATAAACGTAGTGATAATGATACTGGTGTAGCTATTTCCCCGATTAAATTAATCGGAAATAGAAACGGCAATGGTTTAAATAAACCTGTAAATGCTCCAAATTTATTATACCTAATATTATTGTACTGAATAAGTACGAATGTTACTAATGCCAATGACAATGTCGTAGCATAATCCGCTGTGGGTGGTCTAAGACCAAACATACCTGATATGTTAGATAAAAACAAAAATATAAATAATGTTCCTACGTAATTAACATATTTTTTACCATGAGCTCCCATAGTGCTGTTTACAAAATTATTTATAGTCTCAACTATTAATTCAACTATATTTTGAAACCCACTTGGTATCGCCTCTGCATCAGCCTTCATAATTGCTCTCCTAGCCGCTATAGCAAATACTATGATAGCTGCCATAACTATCCAGGTACATACTTGTGTTGTAGTTATATATATAGTATGTCCAAACAACTGAAAAGACGCAAGGTAATGTATGAAAAAGTCTACTTCTTCGTCACTTTTTGCAACAAAGCCTGTGCCACCGAAACTCATGAAATCATGAATCCTAGTAGCCATCTCATACTCCATAAATTCACCTTCCCTCCTTATATATTTTAGTTGATATATATTTATTAATAAACGGTTGCATAAGAGCACCTATCTTCAAACCCAGCACCCCTATAAAAACCGCTAAAAAACTAACCTTTGTTAATACTATGCCTATAGTTAAGCCTATAAACATAATAAAAAGTCGAATAAAACTACATCGTCTTGTATACTTTGACGCTCTACTTGGCTCCATATCTAGTGCCTTTCCTAAGGTCACATACATATGATACATAGTAATGCCTGCAACTATAGTTCCTATCAAAAGTCCAAGGGTATATCCTAATCTATCGTCCACAAATATTAACCCAATCACTTCTACTACTAGGAAATATATACCTATGCCTATCAACACCTCTTTAACTGTAAGCTTAACTTCT
>CAZOUU010000302.1:0-1907 GCA_964583045.1 uncultured Lachnospiraceae bacterium
TTTACTGCTTCGTAAATTCTCTTCGTTGGACTATCTGTAACAAGGTCATAGCTCTCTGCTATCATGCGTTTAACATCCGTATCTGGAATACTTCCATCCAATATAAGGGTATTCCAATGCTGCTTATTCTGATGCCAGCCTGGGATAACTGCTTCATATTGTTCTCTCCACACATATCCCCATTCTGAATCAATCTTTACATTTAAGTTAATATATCCATTTCTTTCATAGGTCCATAAAAACACTTTTTTGTTACCCTTCACCCGAACTAACTGCCAGTTATCGTCATGAAATGGAGCATCCACAAATGTATCAGGAAATGAAAGACCATATTTAAGTGCTTCTTCTCTTGTTATCATATCTTTTTGTCCTTCCAAATTATTTTCTTATAGCAGTTATTCTTACCCTAGTTCTGCTTTCTGTTAATATCAATATACTTCTTATATTCAGAATTGCTAAGGTCAGCTTCTCATCTAAGTCACTATAGATTGCTAAGATCAGTTAGAAAGTAGATATATTACAGTTTATACTGCATAAAGTTCCTATTATGAATAAATCCATATGCCGAATATAATTTTACTCCCATATCAGAAGCAGTAATTTGAACAGTTCCACATCCAGATACTTTTGCTTCCTCAATAACCCTTTGCAAAAGTTCTTTTGAAATTCCCATCCTTCTGTATTTGGGATTTGTGTACATGCTTGATAAAAGTCCTATCTTTCCACTAGGGCAGCTAAAATATGGTGGTTTCTCTACAAATGATATGCCACTTGTTCCTATAATCCTATCTCCATCAAAAGCAAGCCATGATACAAATGTACCATCAGCCATATGACGCAGGTAATAATCTTTCAGAACAGGTTTTAAATCGATTTTCTCTTTGGCACCCTCTTCTCTTAATTGACTTACTCGCATTCTGCTGAATACATCAAGCTCCTGCTCCGTAAGTCTTCTATAGGTAATTATCAATGAAATCACCTCCCTATATCTCATGCTAGATACTTCATCACTTTTAAAATAATCTACACCTAATTTTTTACTTAATTACAATTTATCTTCTTTTCCACAATTATGCAATAGCAAAATAAAAATAGATACTTATTCCTATAAATTCACCTCAAACCATCATCCTTACAACTATTACGCAATAGTCAATATAATTCATAATACCCTTTTCCCCTCTATCTGTTTTATTGTGTAATCTATTCTTCGCCATTGTTTCCAAATTCTCTGCCAATACATATAAATCTAGCTATATCTATGCTCTTATATGCACTTGCTTAGGTTCTATCCTCCCTCTAAGGTCTTCCTGTACCTATGCTCTTATATATAATTGCTTTATCTAAAATTATATCTTAATAAACTCCGCTAATACTCAATTATAAGAAATAATGATTTAACATATCCGTTAATGCATTTGTATTTAATGGCTGAACGCTAGATTCATACGTTATAATCAGATTGTCACCTGGATAGTATTCATTTTTAATATAATAGTTAATCTTATTTATCGCCTTATTACAGTATTCTATATTATCCATCATACCAAAATGTTCAAATATTATTTCTTTTCTTGTTTTAATATCAAGCAAGGTAAAATCCGGATACACCTTCCCCAATCCCTTCAAATATAAAGGATACTCATATCGATAGGGGATTCCTAACATATTTAGTTTATCTGCAATTATCTTCTCGGATTTGGAGCTTACTCTTTCGCCACGCTCTGAGAATATCTCAGAAGTATCATAATTAAATTTCTTGCTTGTATACTCAAGATTTTTCCACTTTTGTATGAATTCTTCATCTGTCAATTCATATGGACTAATTACTTTTCTTCGTCCTATAGAATTACTGTATATATCTTTTATTTCTTCATATGAAATATCTTTCAAGAAGCTTTGTATTG
>CAZOUU010000303.1:0-1902 GCA_964583045.1 uncultured Lachnospiraceae bacterium
CTTTATAAATTCTGCCCTGGCACAATACAGGTCAATTACGCACAAATCAAGGGTAGTAAATCTATTTCCCTGGCTTCTAAAGCTAACCATAGCATTAAGCATATTGACTGCTAATTCCTTTGAAAAGCCTGATTCTAATAAACCCCCTATACTATCCACTATGGCCTCACTCTCCATAGCTGCTATAGGTCCACTTCCCATTCCGTCTGATAGAATCATAGCCGTCTTTCCGTTATCCAAGCTAATGATATTCCCATTATCTCCCGATATCTCTTCTCCCTGTTTTACTCCAAAGCTCATACCTACACTTACTCCGAAGTTATCATCTTCTTCTATCACTATTACATTATATTCTTTTCCTATAACTCCCTTACTATAGCAATTTACCCTATATGGCTTTCTTATATTTATATTTTTTCTTTCAAATTCATCTATAATAGTTGCTTCATCTATTTTTCTAAGAGATATTTTCTCGTCTATATTCTCCGAAAACCCACTGATTATATCTCCTATCATACCCATCTGTCCTATAAATGCTCTTCGGTTTTCCACTATAGTATTGCTTATATGCTCTAAAGAGTTAACCACATTATAGTCCATAGCCACATCCTCTGTAGTAGCAGCCATAGCTAGACGACCTTGATTAGTGCCAAAGGAATTTTCTATATTTTAAAACCCTTTGCAAATTCTCTAAGCTTGCTCTTAGTTATGGAATTTATCTCCTCCGCCATAGCTATACCTATGGATATATAAACAGAAGGCTCTATAACCCCTTTAAGAAATGTTTCTCCCATTAAATAGGATATACCTATTACCGATACGGCTACCGGTATTTTCCCTATGTCTCTTATGACACCACTTACACACCCTATAACAATAAGTATCAACGCATAACTATATTCACCATAAGCCAGTACAGCTATTATTCCTGACATACTACCTATAAATACACCGTAGGTAACACCGTACTTATGCCCCACCATAGCGGATATATATACTGCTATGGTTAACAACGCCATTACTCCCAATAGATTCTCCGGTACGCCAGCTAAAGCGGCCATAACAAGTGCCGCTACCGCCACTATATTTTTGTTTTTCATATATGTAATGCTTATATTTTCTATGCCAAAACCTGCTGTCAAAAATGTTGCTACATATACCACTGCATTAACTCTTCTATTGTTCATATGCGTACCCCCTATATTCTTAGTGGACACATTATAACTCATCGCATATGCATATTTTGTCACAATGTATACTCAATAAACAATTCCATTCCAACAAAAAACTCCTACTAAAATAGACTTGGTTTATGCACCCTATCTACTCTAGAAGGAGTTTGTCACAGCTTATCCAAAGCTTCATACTCTATTCCTTTTTATCTGGTTCTATAATCATCTCGTTAGGATATACAAGGCCAAGCTTATCTTTGGCTACATCCTCTACATATTTATCCGTCTTCATATAGCTTTCTCTAGCATCTAATTCTTCTGATGTCTTTTCTGCACCTTCTATATTACTCTTTAATTTCTCTTCCTCTTGAGCAAGCTCTGCACTCTTTTGTCTAAGATTCCAAGTATTAATTCCTACTAGACCACAAAGCAGCATAACTATCGTTCCTATAAGTAATGCCGTAACCTTATCCTGTTTTCTACGTCTTCTTTTCTTGTTATTTCTAGACACAAATATCACCTCTAATTTGATTTCTTATCTACATGTTATTCTAACTTGTTTTAGTGGTTTTTTCAATATGCTTCATTATATCTTAATTATTCACTCTATTAATAGCTATTTTAACCTGTTTAGGTATCTTTTTCAATCTATTAATAATCATCTTCATTATTTTTCCCACAGTTTTGCAGCTACATTTAGTTTAGAACAGCTCGTTAGTCTTTAATAATA
>CAZOUU010000304.1:0-1892 GCA_964583045.1 uncultured Lachnospiraceae bacterium
TGCGACCTCTTGATCCCAAATCAAGCGCTCTAGCCAAGCTGAGCCACACCCCGATGTACTTTGTCTAAGTCCATCTCACTGACGCAAAACCCATTATATCTTAACTGTTCTACCTTGTCAACCATATTTTTAATTTTTTTAAACTTTATATTCAATTAACACTATTTCCCCAATTCACAAGGTTTTCGCCCTTAACGCACTATATGATTCTACAAAAAAATGTCTTAAATGTCAATTGTAAATAAAAAAATCTGCATAAAAAAAGAGAGATTGATAATCCCTCTCTTTTAATATCATATTACTTAGTTAAATCAGCTTTAACTTCTGGCTCTTCATCGTCAAAGAAATCATCATCAAAGTCATCATCAAAATCATCAAAGTCATCTAAGTAATCTGGAGTTAGATATTTGTATACTGCAAAAGCAATACCAGCAACTGCTGCTACCGCTCCTATAATTGCTAATACCCATAATATCTTATTGCCTGTCTTCTCTGCCGGCTCATCTTTTTTAATTAATTCACTAATCTTTGCTGCACTTAAAATATCATCTAAACGTTTCATTTCTCATACACCCTTTCCTTTTTAATTATTATCATTATTGTATCATACTACTTTCAATATATCTACAATTTTTTAAGTTTTGCAAACGAAGCAAACATCTTCTTAGGGCCAACTTTTTGAAAATCCACAGTGACCTCATAATCTTTTCCACCCATTTTAATATCTGTTACTTCGCCTATACCAAACTTTATGTGTTCTACAGTATCTCCCACGCTATAATTAAGGTCTGTACTTCTATTAATAACTATCTCCTTACCTATATAAGGTTTTCCCGTAAATCCTGTACCGCTCTCTAGATTAATCGGAATAACTGGTCTTCTAGCCACATCCTTGCTCTTAGTATCCATATCTAGCAGCTCTTCTGGTATCTCTTTTACAAATCTAGATATAGGATTTGCATTGGTACTTCCATTTATCATCCTTGTTCTAGCTGCACTAAGATACAATCTCTCCATTGCTCTCGTTATGCCTACATAGCATAATCTTCTTTCCTCTTCCAAACCATCCTCGTCTTCACTATTCATAGACATAGCACTAGGAAACAGCCTATCTTCCATCCCCCCCATAAATACGCAAGGAAACTCTAAGCCTTTAGCGCTATGCAGTGTCATAAGTATAACTCTGTTATCCTCTTCGTCTAAGCTATCTATATCTGCAACTAACGCTATCTCTTCTAGTAATTCTCCTAAAGTAGGATTCTCATTTTCCTCTTCATACTTAACTATCTTGTTCTTTAATTCGGATATGTTATCTAATCTGGCGGCGGCCTCTTCTGTGCCTTCATCTATAAGTAGGTTTACATAACCTGTTTTTTCTAATAGCTCGTCAAACATAATCTCAATACTATTGCCTTTTTTTAGTATGTCCCTCATGTCCAATATTAGGTCAGTAAATTCTTCCAATTTCTTAGCAGTTTTCCCCAATCCAGGAACAGCCTCTGCCTCATACATAGCATCTAATATATCTACACCTACACTATCCGCATAAATCTGAAGCTTATTTATAGATGCTGCTCCAATACCACGTTTAGGTACATTTACCACACGTTTTACTGCCACATCATCATGTCCATTTTCTATAACCTTAAGATAACATATAAGATCTTTTACTTCTCGTCTAGAGTAGAAATTAACTCCACCCACTATCTTATAAGGTATATTTCTTACTATTAATTTTTCTTCTATAATACGAGATTGAGCATTGGTTCTATAGAGAATAGCTATATCATTATACTCATAATTCTCTTCTCCAGTAAGTCTAACTATCTCTCTTACCATTCCATCAGCTTCCACATATTCAGTATCATATTGTTTAAATATAACCTTGTCTC
>CAZOUU010000305.1:0-1886 GCA_964583045.1 uncultured Lachnospiraceae bacterium
ATATCTTATATAGGAGGTGAGGACAATGAATAATGAGAATAGTATGATGTCCCAATGCGTAGAGAGAGTTAAGAATGGTATCTTTACTGAGAATCCTACATTTGTTCAGATGCTAGGTATGTGTCCTACCCTTGCCGTTACCACGTCGGCTATTAATGGTATGGGTATGGGACTTACCACCACAGTGATACTTATTATGAGTAACTTTATGATAGCTCTTCTTAGAAAATTCATTCCGGATAGGGTTAGAATACCAGCATATATAGTTATAGTTGCTTCCTTTGTTACTATTGTTCAATTCCTATTAGAAGGATTTATACCTAGTCTATATGATAGCCTTGGTATATATATTCCGCTTATAGTAGTTAACTGTATTATATTAGGTAGAGCAGAAGCATATGCATCTAAAAACAAGGTATTACCTTCTATATTTGATGGCTTAGGTATGGGACTTGGTTTTACAATAGGACTTACGTTCCTTGGTGCCTTTAGAGAATTGATAGGCGCTGGAACTATATTTTCTCTACACAGTATGCCAAAGGCATATGAGCCAGTAACTATTTTTATATTAGCACCAGGAGCGTTCTTTGTATTAGCTATTTTGATTGCTATAATCAATTTTATAAATAGCCTTAAGAAAAATACGGGGGAAGTAGTAGAAGAGGATTGTAGCAAGACAGACTGTGAGGGCTGCAAAAATACTTTATGTGGTAAGAATATATTTATGGTGGGAGAAAGCGATGATGCCAAATCAAGAGAAACAAATAGCATTAAAGATAAGAAGGTTACAGAGGCAGGAGAAAGTAACCATAAGAAGATGGAAGAAGAGAATACTTCAAAGCAAGATAGTGGAACTGCGAAAGAGGGAGCTAAGGAGAGAAAAGAATCTTCAAAGCAAGAACAAAGAGGTAGCGAAGTTAAATCGAAGTCTTCGAAGAAGCAGGATACAAAGACTAGTAAAGAAATTATAGAAAATAAAAAGGAGGAGATATAGATGAGTAAGATATTATTAATTGCTGTGGGTGCAGCATTAGTTAACAATGTAGTGCTTAGTCAGTTCTTAGGTCTATGTCCATTCCTTGGAGTATCTAAGAAGGTTGAGACAGCTGCAGGTATGGGAGGTGCGGTTATATTTGTACTAACTACCTCATCTGCGCTTACCAGTGCCATATATACATTTCTATTAGTACCATTTCATATAACCTATTTGCAGACTATAGTATTTATACTTGTAATTGCGGCTTTGGTACAATTTGTAGAGATGTTTCTTAAGAAGAAGATGCCAGCTTTATATAAATCCTTAGGTGTATATCTTCCTCTTATTACAACTAACTGTGCAGTTTTAGGTATGGCACTTATAAATGTGCAAAAGTCTTACAATATACTTGAAGGTACAGTAAATGGATTTGGAGCTGCTGTGGGATTTACCATAGCTATAATCATATTAGCGGGAATTAGAGAGAAGCTTGAGTACAATGATGTACCAAAGGCATTTAAGGGTTCACCTATAGTATTGCTAACAGCCGGATTAATGGCTATAGCATTCTTTGGATTCTCAGGGCTAATAAAATAAGGAGGCTGTAAGATGATAATGGGAATAATAGTTGCGGCCTTAGTAGTTGGCTGTACTGGTATAATTATAGGAATTCTGCTTGGTATATCTGGAGAAGCATTTAAGGTAGAAGTAGATGAGAGAGAAACAAAAATTAGAGAGGCTTTGCCAGGCAATAATTGTGGTGGCTGTGGTTATCCAGGCTGTGATGGATTAGCAGCAGCTATAGCAGCAGGCGAGGCAGATATTAATGCGTGTCCTGTAGGCGGAGATAAGGTAGCAGGTGCTATAGGAGATATTATGGGTGTAGCTGCCACGGAGTCTGTTAAACAAG
>CAZOUU010000306.1:0-1883 GCA_964583045.1 uncultured Lachnospiraceae bacterium
TAATTTATCATTCTCAAGCATTTGAAGACATTCTATATTATCAGCCACCACACTGTCTCCGTCCTTGCCATATATAGTCTGACTTACCACCGTATCCATAATAAAATCTGTAGAGGACACATATCTTCCCGTATTAACCTTCTCATTTTCCAAACCTTTATTATATTCATTCAACTTAATTAAGCCTATGGATATACCTATAAATAAAGCTACATATATAAGCAACTGTACTACTATCTTTTTCATAAAAGCTCCTACATTTTTCTTTTAGTATAACACAAAAAGTGTATCAATGTTTTATACATTAATACACTTTTATCATATAATTTACTTCTTATTAGCCTATAACAAATGTAATCTCGCCTATCATTGCAATTTTCCCATCTACTGTTGCTTTAATAGATCCTACACCTACTGGTCCCTTTACGTTTATAATCTCACATTCTAAATCCAGTCTATCTCCAGGCACTACCTTTTTCTTGAACTTTGCCTTATTAATTCCTCCAAAATATGCTGTCCTGCCCTTATATTCTGGTTCACTAAGTATAGCTACAGCTCCAAGCTGTGCACAAGCTTCTACCTGTAGTACTCCCGGCATAACTGGTTCATTTGGAAAATGTCCAGCAAAAAACGGTTCATTATAGGATACATTTTTATAACCCACAGCCTTACTTCCTGGTATAATTTCCGTAACTCGATCAATAAGAAGAAATGGTTGTCTGTGAGGTATTATGTCCATTATCTCTTTAATACCTAATTCCATATTTATCCCTCAATATATTTCTTAATTGCTAATGTAGCATTGTGACCACCAAATCCCAATGAATTACTTATACATACATTAACTTCTTTTTCTATAGGTTCATCCTTCACATAGTTTATACCTTTTTCCAACTCATCGTCAACCTCTTTAAGACCAACATTGGGATGTATATAGCCATCATTAATTGTCTTAACACAGGTAATAAACTCTACTGCACCAGCAGCTCCAAGTAGATGTCCTACCATAGATTTTGTAGAACTAACTGGTAATCCATCCGCATATTCACCGAAAGCTTTTCTAATAGCTCTTGACTCAAATAAATCATTATGATGTGTACTAGTTCCATGAGCATTTATATAATCTACATCTTTTACATCTAAGCCTGCATCCTTTATAGCAAATAACATAGCATTAGTTGCACCTGCTCCATCCTCTGCAGGAGATGTAATATGATACGCATCTGAAGTACAGCCATAGCCTACTACCTCTGCAAGTATATTTGCTCCTCTTTTCCTAGCATGCTCTAACTCTTCAAGTACTACAACGCCGGCGCCTTCACCTAACACAAATCCACCTCTAGCCTTGTCAAATGGAATAGAAGCTCTACTAGAATCATCCGTAGTTGCTAAAGCATTTAAAGCAGCAAAACCTCCTATACCGATAGGAGTTACTGTACTTTCCGTACCACCTGCTATCATTATATCTGCATCTCCATATTGAATAGTTCTATACGCTTCTCCGATAGAATTAGTTCCTGTAGCACAAGCAGTAACTACATTTATACTTTTACCCTTTAAGCCAAAATATATAGACACATTTCCAGCCGCCATATTAGTAATCATCATAGGAACCATTAACGGATTTATTCTACCCGGACCTTTATCTAATAATTTCTTATGATTTTGCTCCATAGAATCAAGACTTCCTACACCTGAGCCAATAGAGGTTCCTATTCTATATGCATCCTCCTTCTCTATATCCAGTCCTGATTGCTCTATTGCCTCCTTAGCTGCAACAACTGCATACTGAGAAAACAATTCCATTCTTTTAGCTGCCTTGAAATCTATATGTTCTTTGGCTGCAAAGCCTTTAACCTCAGCAGCAAGAGATACTTTATAAT
>CAZOUU010000307.1:0-1876 GCA_964583045.1 uncultured Lachnospiraceae bacterium
CAGCTGAATTGATTATCTGTTGAACTCTGTAAACATTTGATGCAAATGTAGCTATAATAAGTCTTTCCTTTTGATGTTCTGTAAATATAGTGTCAAACTTGGTTCCTATGGTACTCTCTGACATAGTAAAGCCTGGTCGTTCTACATTCGTACTGTCTGCCATAAGAGCAAGAACTCCTTTTTTACCTAATTCTGCAAATCTAGGTAAATCTATAACATCTCCAAATACTGGTGTGTAGTCAATCTTAAAATCTCCTGTGTGAACAATAACTCCTGCTGGAGTATATATAGCAAGTGCAGCCGAATCTGCTATGGAATGGTTTGTTTTTATAAATTCAATACGAAAACATCCTAAATTAATTATCTGACCATGTTTTACTACTTTTCTCTTGGTATTCTTCATAAGATTATGTTCTTTAAGTTTATTCTCTATAATACCCATAGTTAATTTTGTTGCGTATATAGGCATACTAAGTTCTTTTTCTACATAAGGGATGGCGCCTATATGATCCTCATGAGCATGAGTCACTATCAATCCCTTTACTTTGCTTGCATTCTCTTTAAGATAAGTAACATCTGGAATAACCAAATCTATACCTAACATCTCATCCTCTGGAAAAGCTAATCCGCAGTCTATTACGATTATATTATCCTCATACTCTATAGCCGTAATATTCATTCCTATCTGCTCAAGTCCTCCAAGTGGAATTATCTTAACAGATGCATTTTCAATTGTTTTCAAAATTATACCTCCAAGTCAATATCTTCTAGTAGTTCTGCAAATATCTTCATAACACTAGATAGTTCTTTATCATCTTCTACTATCTCTACGATAGCATCTTCCTCATCACGTTCTTTTTCTGGTACTTCCTTAAGTATCAGAAATTCACCTTCCTCTTCATCAGCCGGACTATCTGTTACCAATAAATAGTTAATACCTGATAGCATAGTCTGCTCTAAGACATAGAATTCTTCTTGTCCATCCTCTGTAAAAAATGTTACAGTATCCTTTTCTCTCATCTTCTCACCTTAACAAGCTGGCTTATTATATACTCTAGCTCTCAGCACTTATCTTATCTAAATAACTCTGCAGAATAATAGCTGCCGCCATCTTATCAATATATTCCTTTCTATTTTCACGTCTTACTCCAGTGTCTATAAGTATTCTCTCTGATTCAACTGTAGTAAGTCTTTCATCCCATAGCAAAACCTCAAGGCCTGTACGACGTTCCAAATCATTCTTGAAACTCTCACATGCCTCTGCTCGTTCTCCAATGGTATTGTTCATGTTCTTTGGGTATCCTACAACAATACTACTTACTTCATATTGTTCTATTAATTCCTCTATAGCCGCATAAGTCTGTCTAAGCTTATTGTTAGACTTTCTAGTTATGGTCTGAATAGGTTGAGCTGTTATTCCTAGTTCATCACTGATTGCTACTCCAACAGTCTTAGTACCAAAATCTAGTCCCATTATTCTCATATATTAACCTCTATTTCAATTTAGTCTCGATGTAATGCTCTAACAATACTTCAATAATCTCGTCACGTTCAGCCTTCATGATCATACTTCTAGCCCCTTTATGGCTGGTAATATAAGTAGGATCACCACTCATTACATATCCAACTATCTGACTAACTGGGTTATAGCCTTTTTCAACTAGAGCATCATATACCTGTACAAGTACATCTGCTACTTCCACCGTATTATCTTTTACAACTTTTACATATTGTGTATTATCTAAATTCATCTTATCACGTCCTTTAAACATATAGTATATATCTTAATATACTTTTGCAAAAATATCAACCTATATATTTTTCTTGAGTTTCCGTGGTTTTATCCACAGAGATCCGATTCCATCATATTCGTTAT
>CAZOUU010000308.1:0-1875 GCA_964583045.1 uncultured Lachnospiraceae bacterium
CTAACCTCTATAGTTCCATCTGGTCTAGTAGTTTTAGTTAATTGAGAATTCTTATCATACTCATATCTTATAACCTTACCCTTAGATTCACTAGTTACATTGTTATTAAGGTCATAAGTGTAATTAGTTACTCCGCCATTAGGATTAGTTATGGAAGATATGTTACCTACTGCGTCATAGGTATAACTGCTGTTACTTCCTGTAGCATCTACTGATGATAGTAGCTTGTCTCCTAGGTATGAGTATGATACTGCTTTTGCCATCTGTTACTGATGCTATGTTATTATATACGTTGTAGGGATATATCATAGTTACCAAATTAGCTTTGGTTACACTTCCCTATTTACACAATAAACTCCAATACCTATTATTGCATAAAATCGAAGAAACGAATTTTATCTTTCCATATTCTATTTACATTACCATAAATAGCTATCTTCTTTTCATCTAATAAAATTATCCCTTGATTATAATCATTAGTTACCATTACATAAATATCTTTATCAAATACATTTTCTAACATCGAATTTGTGTCAAATCGAGTTTTATATATTTTTTTCTCACCTTTATGTATAGTATAGCAAGATATACTTACCCGCTTTACATTTCCTAACACAGTAGAAATCACAATCTCTTTGATTCTGGCATTAATTACATATCCATTTTGTACAATTGAATTATATATATATATCGTATAAATATCAGGTATAAATACAAGCAACAAAATTATACAAAGTATAAATATACTAATATTTACATCTAAACTTAATTTATGCACTATTAAATAATATGGAATGACTATTATTAGCTTATTAAAACCAATGTTTTTAATTCCTTTTTTTGACATTCTCTCACTTGCCTTATATTTTCTACTTTCAATTTCTTTACTACAATCTCCTTTTATTATCTGTTTTGTCCCACTATTCCAATGAGCAACAAAATATTTTATAACGATTGCTACATACACAATTAATATCAATAAATAACCCATTATTGATTCATAAGTACATTTTTCTAAAATAAATATTCCTGCAATAGCTATTGGAATAATTGTTATTAATAATAATGTTAATATTATTTTTTCTTTCATTCTTTATTTATCTCCTTTTATTTCTTTTCCAAATATATAATCTATTATTCCTCCTAAATTACCAATATATTTTTTTACACCTATAAATACTCCTTCGTAAGCCTTTAACCCAAGACCAAAGAACAATAAATTTTTTCCAGATGTAATTAATCCCTCTTTTAACACATCCACATCACAACCCGAGTCAAAAAAATCAAATATATACAAACCTATATCAAATCCAATTAATGCTGTATTTATTAATATCGTTATTTCAGGCGCAATTACTTCTATTATTTCTACAAGTGCTATAATATACATTAGATTTTGAACAATTTCATGTAAATCACCTGTATATGCATATCCATAACCTTTCTCCAGCCCAAACGGATCTAGATAACTTACTGGATTACCTTCTACATAGCTATATCTGTTTAGACTACTTGTTCTGTCTATTCCTCCTACTACTACGTCTTGGTTTACGAATCTTTTTATATCTACGTTGTAGTATCTTGCTCGCATATAGTATAGACCATTATCATCTGTAGCTACTCCATATTGTCCATTGTACATGAACTCTACTTTACCTGGTTTTCCTACTATTAATTCTCCGTATGCGTTGTAATCGTATATATACTTTTTCTTACCTTCTTCATCAGTTACTGCTGTAGTACTTCCTATCTCGAAATAAATTTCTCGATGAATAGCACAATTTCACCCTTGCTAGCAAGTGAAATTGTATCTATTCACATTATTAAAGTGATATGTTAGGTAGCCATCTTCCTTACTTTCCTCGGCTAATAATC
>CAZOUU010000309.1:0-1868 GCA_964583045.1 uncultured Lachnospiraceae bacterium
ATCTGTAAAATTAGATACATAATTTACTTCATATCCCTTATAACCCAAATATCTTCTTAGTGTATCAAATACTATCATAGGTCTTGCATTACCTATATGGATAAAATCATATACCGTAGGTCCACATACATATATGCCTACTTTGCCTTCATTTATAGGAATAAATTCTTCCTTTTTCTTATTCATTGTATTATATATTTTCATATTAACTAATATCCATCAGAATATATATCTGATGCTCCTTTCCATGTGAACATCACATCCAAGTTTATACCACATATAGTTTATTGAAGTAATAGCCTTTTGTCAACCTAATTATCACTTACTGCAGCCACTACACCCCGCACATTTTGATGCAGGCTCCTCTGGATCATAGCTATAATTCTCTATGGTACCCAACATACATATAGCCTGTGAGCTAATACCTAATCCTTCCCCAGTAAATCCCAGACCTTCTTCTGTAGTAGCTTTTATATTTACTCTTGTAACTGGTATTTCCAGAGCTGCGGCTATATTTTCTACCATATCTGGTATGAATGCAGCCATCTTAGGCCTTTGAGCTATAATTGTTGCATCTATATTTTCTATATAAAACATATGCTCATCTAACATTTTTTTAACACTTCTAAGTAAATCCATACTATTAGCGCCTTCATATTCTTTAGCTGTATCAGGAAAATGTCTTCCTATATCGCCTAATGCTGCCGCTCCTAACAATGCATCCATAATAGCATGTAATAGTACATCTGCATCAGAATGACCAAGCAAGCCCTTTTCATATGGTATATATACTCCACCTATTATTAACTTTCTATCCTCCACAAGTCTGTGGACATCATATCCCATTCCTACTCGCATATTCTACCTCTTTCATTTACTTTATATATTTCCTTAATGTATCAAATAACACTCCTGGTTCTATAGGCTTAGATAAATGTGCATCCATACCAGCGGCCATAGTAGCTTCTTTATCCTTCGTAAATGCATCTGCTGTCATAGCAATAATTGGAACCATCTTGGCATCTGCCTTATTTAATCCACGTATTATCTTAGTAGCCTGGATTCCATCCATAACTGGCATACGAACATCCATTAATATAGCGTCATAGCAGAACTCTTCAGCTTGAGCAAATTGATATACTGCTTTTTTTCCAGTAACACATACATCTACTATCATATTTGCTTTTTCTAATAGATTTTTAGCTATATATGCGTTAAGTTCATTATCCTCTGCTAACAATATTCTCTTATTCTCAAAGGTTACAAATCCATCTTCACCACCATTTATATCGCTAGGCTCTGGAGGACAATCTCTTAACTCCCTGACTAATTTGAATTCAAACTCTGTTCCTTCATCCAGTTTACTATGACAAACTATAGAACCACCCATCATATCTATCATGTTTTTAACTATAGCTAGACCTAGTCCTGTGCCGGGTCTTTCATCACTATATTTATTATGCTCTCTTTCAAAGGGATTAAATAAATGCTCTTGAAACTCATTACTCATTCCACAGCCATAATCTCTTATATTGCATGTCATAGCCATTTTATCATCATCAATTCTCTTATATCGTATTTTCCACTCCACTATTCCACCAGGCTCAGAAAATTTTATAGCATTATTAAGCAGATTAAGATATACCTGTTTAGTTCTTAATATATCCATTTTTATATATGGGGCATCTGACGTACCTAGGTCTATATCAAGCGTAACATTTTTCTCTTTGGCTAAAGGTATGATCATAGTCTCGATAGAATCAAATATAGCTTTACTATCTACATATTCTTCATTTAAATCCACCTTACCACTCTCTATTCTACTCATATAGCTTAATCCTATCATTTCCTTCTAATTCCTTTTTTAT
>CAZOUU010000310.1:0-1865 GCA_964583045.1 uncultured Lachnospiraceae bacterium
CCAGATAGACCTTCTATGAATATCCTATTTAATACCTTCTTTAGCTTTTCCATGTTGTATTATGTCCTTTCTCTTTCTGCGTTTATATGTTAATACAGCTGTCTTGTCAGCTTACTTGACACATATTAGCATAGATTACTTTCTTTTTCAACATAATTCATATGGAAATGTTGAATATCTATAGCATATATCCTTTTTCTCTTAATTTTGTCTCTATCTTGTCTAATATATCTTCATTATCCGCTTCTACTGTATGGATATGAACTCCATTAGTAAGCTTATTTAGTGGCCCTGCCTTAGATGACTCTAGCTTATCTATAAATTCATCTACATCTAACCTGTTTTTTAGTATAAGGTCTACCGTTATAGTTCCATATACATCATGCTCTACTATAACATCTAGTACCTGACCACCACAGTCTACTATAGTATATAGTTCATTTCTTATCTGTTCATTAGTGTGTTTCACTAGGTATGTGCGATTACATTTTTTATCATCATGGCTATATAATATATAACCTTTAGTGGTGGATAATATATTCTTATTAACAGCTCGAAGTAAGGCTATATCCTGAACTATAACTTGTCTGCTTACTCCTAATTTCTTAGATAACATACTACCTGATACTGAACCACTACTATTTCTTAGTATCTCTATAAGCTTTTTACGTCTTGCTTCTCCTTCCACTGCTATACCTCCTATTGATTTTCTATCTGTTCCGCTAGGTCATTAAGATATACCCATCTATCCATCTTCTCTTCCAACTCTTTTTCTAACTCTGTCTTTTTATCACTAAGCTCTCTAAGCTTTACATATTCACTGGCAGCTTGCTCCATATCTATATCTATCTGCTCTAATTGACTCTCTATAGTAGCGATATCATCATCTATAGTTTCATATTCTTTCTTTTCCTGATAAGTAAATTTAAGCTTCTCTTCTCGTTTTTTCCAAGTACCCTTGCTTACCTTATCATTTACTGGTTGTTCTTCCACTGTCTTTGTAACAATAGACTCTGTCACTCCTCCAGTTTTATCAAGGAAATCTGAATAACCACCCTCATATTGACTTATTATGCCCCCCTCTTCAAATGCAAATATCCTATCTACTATTCTATCTAAAAAATATCTATCGTGGGATACCGTAATAACTATACCCTCAAATCCATCTAGATAATCCTCTAATATAGTTAACGTAGCTATATCTAAATCATTAGTAGGCTCATCTAGTATCAGTACATTTGGGGCTGTCATAAGCACCTTAAGCAGATATAGTCTTCTCTTTTCTCCACCTGACAATTTGGATATAGGTGTATACTGCATATCTGGACTAAACAAAAATCTCTCCAGCATCTGAGAGGCTGATGCCTGCCCTTTGGTAGTCTCTATATATTCGGCTATATTTCTTATATAATCTATGACCTTTTCATCACCCTGCATAGCTTCATTTTCTTGAGCAAAATAACCTATCTTTATGGTGTCGCCTATGGTTATAGTACCACTATCTACTGCTTCTTTTCCCATAATCATCTTAAGCAAAGTGGATTTTCCACAACCATTATGACCTACTATACCTATTCTCTCATTTCTAATAGTATAATAAGTGAAATCCTTTATAAGACATCTATTACCATAAGCTTTAGATATATTATCTATCTCTATGGTTTTCTTGCCTAGCCTACTAGCTACTGAGTCTATCTCCACATTCTTATCTGCCTTAGGTGCAGCAGTATTTTTCATAGTCTCATATCGCTCTAATCTGGCTTTTTGCTTAGTAGAACGCGCTAACGCGCCACGTCTAACCCACTCTAATTCTGTCCTTAATATGCTCTCACGTTTTCGATTAGTAGCTAACTCACTGTCTATTC
>CAZOUU010000311.1:0-1837 GCA_964583045.1 uncultured Lachnospiraceae bacterium
GGAAGGAGGAGCTTCTATTCCTGATTTAGATAAAATACTTGTGCTTAGTAAGCTATTTGGAGTTACTACAGATTATCTATTAAAGGATGATATTAGTGAAGAGGTATATAATAGTGGTGATGATGCTATAGAGGGCGTAAGAAGAGTAACTATAGATGAAGCTAATGAATTCATTGAATTAAAGAGAAAGAATGGACCTAGAACGGCTATTGGGGTCGCATTATGCATTTTATCTCCTGTTACACTAATTATATTAGCTGGTTATGCAGATTATTATAAGAGTATTAGTGAGGATATGGCAGGAGGAATAGGGATTATAGTATTATTGCTATTCGTTGTTGTAGCAGTAGTAATGTTTATAACTAATGGAAATGAGTTTGAAAAGTTTCATTATATAGAAAAGGAAGCTATAGAACTTGAATATGGAGTAGAGGGTATAGTTAAGGAAAAGAAAAGCAAATATATGAATGTATACAATATTAAAACAGCTATAAGCACAGCTCTATGTATATTATCTGTAATTCCCCTATTTGTGATGATGATTATAGAAGCTAATGATTTTTGGTGTGTAGTACCTGTAGCCATATTATTATGTATTATAGCGGTTGCAGTATCACAGTTTATTATAATTGGTGAAATAAAAGGCTCTTATGATCAACTATTACAAGAAGGTGATTATACAGCTAATAATAAGAAATCAGATAATTTAGTAGGTAAGATAGGTGCAATCTATTGGCCTGTTATGGTAGCTATATATCTTGGATATAGTTTTATAACTATGAAGTGGGAAATTAGTTGG
Source organism: uncultured Lachnospiraceae bacterium (assembly GCA_964583045.1). GTDB lineage: Bacteria > Bacillota > Clostridia > Lachnospirales > Lachnospiraceae > JAVBSN01. The sequence continues at coordinate 800 of CAZOUU010000311.1, forward strand.
GTTATATGGCCAGTGGCTGGCATATTATTTGGAGCTATAGCTGGTATATGTAAGATGGTTAAGGAGTAGATAGAGAATTCTATGAAAAAGATAGTAATAGGTATTTTGGCTCCTGTGGATGCCGGTAAGACAACTTTATCAGAGAGCATACTATATAGTGCGGGGATTATTAAAAGACTAGGTAGAGTGGATAAGGGAGATGCTTTTCTAGATAATTATAGTCTGGAAAGGGAAAGAGGTATAACTATATTTTCCAAACAAGCCAGATTTGAATTAGATAGTACAGATGTAACCTTACTAGATACCCCGGGTCATGTGGATTTTTCGGCGGATATGGAGAGAACCTTACAAGTATTGGACTATGCAGTACTTGTTGTTAGTGGTGCTGATGGAGTACAAGGACATACACTTACCTTGTGGAGATTATTATCTAGATATGATATACCAGTATTTTTATTTGTTAATAAGATGGATCAATCAGGTACTAATAAAGAAGCTTTGTTAGAAGAATTAAAGCAAAGGTTAGATGATGGAATAGTTGATTTTACTATAGATGATTCAGAGAAATTTTATGAGCATATAGCGGTTAGTGATGAATTCTTATTAGATACATTTTTAGAAACAGGATGTATAAAAAATGAGGATATAGTAAAGCAGATATGTAATAGAAAAGTATATCCTTGTTTTTTTGGTTCGGCACTTAAGAATGAAGGTGTAGATGAATTGCTGCAGGCGTTGGAGGTATATACCTGTAGTAGAACATACCCAGAAGAATTTGGAGCTAGAGTATATAAGATATCCAGAGATGAGCAAGGAAATAGATTAACCTATATGAAAATTATGGGTGGAGCCTTAAAGGTTAGACAAATCCTTAAGAGTAATGCTGTTGAGAATAATCAATGGGAAGAAAAGGTTAATCAGATCAGGTTATATTCAGGGGATAGATATGAGAAAACAGATATAGTCGAGGCTGGAGATGTATGTGCAGTTACAGGTCTTACTAAAACCTGGTCAGGAGAAGGCCTTGGGGAAGAGACG
>CAZOUU010000312.1:0-683 GCA_964583045.1 uncultured Lachnospiraceae bacterium
TAAGATACATTTTATATTGGCCTGCTCAGATATAAATGACCTTATCCAGAGGATATTTAGTGTTTTGGATGAGTATAGAGAAAAGGGCTATGTTATAGAGGATAATCAGTCTATGTATGATAAATTAGCCAAGGCAAATAGATGGGATTCGGCAGAGGTTATATTTGCAAAAAGATTATTGCAGACTTATCTTGAAGAAGGGTTAAGAACTGAGATAGTGGATAAGCTATTTGTGGATATAGTTGGTGAAGATGAGAATATATTTTCTAGGAAATTATATATGTCTATGGATGAGATAAAAGAGATGAAGGCTTCAGGTATGTTTTTTGGATTACATGGTGAGAGACATTATTGGCTTAATAATTTGCCAGTGGAAAAGATGAAGCAAGACGTGGATAATGGCTTGGCATTTTTTGAAGATGTAATAGATAAAGATTATATAGTTATGAATTATCCTTATGGCGGATACAATGAAAATGTGGCGGCATATATGAAAGAGATAAATTGTAAATTAGGCATAACTGTGGATGCTAGAGTGGCAGACTTGGATAGAGATGATCCTTATCTACTGCCAAGATTAGATACTAATGATTTCCCGCCTAAGAGTGATCATTGGAAAGAAATGTAGAGGTGTATTATGGAATGCAAATACAATATAAATTCACACAAGGTATATAATTTCA
>CAZOUU010000312.1:693-1836 GCA_964583045.1 uncultured Lachnospiraceae bacterium
GAGTTAGGTATTTCTAAGGAGGAGATTATTAACCAGGTAGTTAGTAAATTTGATGTGACTAAAGAGCAAGCTCTAGAGTATATAAATAAGTGCGATAAAGTTTCCGAGATTAAGTAACGTAGCCAAACTTCGTGTCTAGCACTTTAGAGTATATTGAAAGGATTGTATTATGGAATGCAAATACAATATAAATTCACACAAGGTATATAATTTCATTATGCCAGTTATTAAATCGAATATGTATGTAATACTAGGGGATAAACAGGCATTGATTATAGACCCCTTTATGTGTACAGAGGCTACAGCTCTATTGGATGAGAATGGAATAAAGAGTCTTGTTATTATACTTACTCATGAACATCATGATCATATATCAGGAGTTAATTACTATAGAGATTTATTTGAATGTGAAGTGATAGGAAGTAGTAAAGCAGCAACTCTAGTGCAGGATGCGACTAAAAATCTTGCTGCTTTTTATATGGCTATGTTTATTAATAGGACAGAAGAAGAGATAGAGATTACAAGGAAATATTTAGACGATAAATATACCTGTTCCATAGATGGTACTTTTGAGGGAGAGTATCAGGTGGAATTTGAAGACCTAACTATGAAACTTGTAGAAACCCCAGGACATTCTATGGGCAGCATATGCATTAGTATAGAGGATAGATATATATTTACGGGGGATTCTCTGGTACAAGGAGCTAAGATAGTAACTCGATTGCCAGGAGGTAATAAGTCTCTTTATAAAGAAATTACAAAACCATATCTAGAGACATTTCCTAAAGATGCCATTATATATCCTGGACATGGAGAAGTGAGCTTAATGAGTGAGTTAGAGATAATGTAACCTGGAGGATGAAATTGAAACCTATATATGATTCAGAGATTATTCCAGATGCTCATAAGCGCTGGGCTTCTTACAGAAAATCAAATACCAATTTTATAGTAGATTCGGCTTTCTCTCATAAGGGTATTATTGTACTTGGAGCAGGTAGATGTAATGATATAGATTTATTATCCTTATCAATACATTATTCGGAGGTTATGTTGGTGGATAGAGATAGGGTGGCTATGCAGGAGGCACTTATTACTTATGGATTACAGTGTAATGAGCATATTCACATAGTGCAACAGAATTTT
>CAZOUU010000313.1:0-1827 GCA_964583045.1 uncultured Lachnospiraceae bacterium
TCATTATAATGATATGCTTTTCTTTTATTTAAGCTAGTATAGGCAACCTGAAAACAGAAATTTTTTAAAGTTTTCAGATTGCCTATTAAGTATACAAGATGAAAGTGTATGTCAGTAAAGACTAAGCTAAAAACATCTTCATATCATCTTCTACATTTGTAATTCCGCCAATACCAAAGTTTTCAACTAATACCTTTGCCACATTAGGTGAAAGGAATGCTGGTAAAGTTGGTCCCAGGTGGATGTTCTTTACTCCTAAGTATAATAAGGACAGAAGAACAATAACTGCTTTTTGTTCATACCATGCTATATTAAAGGCAATTGGTAATTCATTAATATCATCAAGTTCAAATATTTCTTTTAGTTTTAAAGCAATCACAGCCAAGGAATAAGAGTCATTACATTGACCTGCATCTAGTACTCTTGGAATACCATTGATATCTCCAAGATCTAATTTGTTATATTTATATTTTGCACAACCGGCAGTTAAGATTACTGTATCCTTTGGAAGAGCTTTTGCAAATTCTGTATAGTAATTTCTTGATTTTTGTCGGCCGTCACAACCTGCCATAACAAAGAACTTCTTAATAGCACCAGTTTTCACAGCTTCTACTATCTGATCCGCTAGAGCAAGTACCTGGTTATGAGCAAATCCACCAATGATTTCTCCTTCTTCAATCTGTGTTGGAGCCTCGCATTTTTTCGCCATCTCAATAATCTTAGTAAAATCTTTATGGCCATTTTCATCCTTTTCAATATGCTCGCATCCTGTAAAACCTGAAGCACCAGTTGTAAATAGTCTGTCTTTATAAGAAGCTTTTGGAGGCACAATACAATTGGTTGTCATAAGGATTGGTCCGTTAAAGCTTTCAAATTCTTCTTTTTGTTTCCACCAAGCATTACCATAGTTCCCTATAAAATTATCATATTTCTTAAATTTAGGATAGTAATGAGCTGGAAGCATCTCTGAATGTGTATATACATCCACTCCAGTTCCCTGAGTTTGTTCTAGAAGCTGTTCCAAATCTCTTAAATCATGACCTGAGATTAAGATACCTGGTTTCTTGCCAACTCCAATATTCACCTTTGTAATCTCTGGATTGCCATAGGAAGAGGTATTTGCAGTGTCTAATAACGCCATACCATCTACACCATATTTACCAGTCTCTAAAGTAAGTGCTACAAGCTCATCTACTGTGAGACTATCATCTAATGTTGAAGCTAAAGCTCTTTGCATAAATGCAGCAATATCATCACTATCATGGTTTAATTCATTGGCATGTTTTAAGTAAGCGGACATACCTTTTAATCCGTAAGTAATAAGTTCTCTAAGGCTTCTTACATCTTCATCTTCTGTTGATAGCACACCAACAGTGGATGCTTTTGCATCGAATTCTTCTCTTGTAGAACCAGTCCATAAAGACGCTTCTGGTAAAGCATCTTTATCTGCTACCTTAGAAAGAAGCTCTTCTTTCATTGCTAAGGTATCTCCAATTCTTTGATAAAACACTTCCTTATCAAAATTAGCATTTGTAATGGTGGTAAATAGATTTAAAGTAATATGGTGATTTACTAAAGCCTGGATGGTTTCTCCCTGGTCTCTTAAAGTTGTAGTGATAGCGCTAAGTCCTTTGGTTACATAAATTAATAAATCTTGTAATTTTGCCAGTTCAGGTGATTTTCCACACACACCGAAGCTGGTGCAGCCTGTACATCCTGCTGTTTCCTGACATTGAAAACAAAACATCTTATTATCCATTATCTTACTCCTTTTCTTTTTTTATTGATTTCATAGTTTTAGTATAATATAATAAACGAAAGACTTAT
>CAZOUU010000314.1:0-1827 GCA_964583045.1 uncultured Lachnospiraceae bacterium
CTTAATATTACTATATCTAATCCAGAAGGCAAAGAAAGTGGTGCAGAGGGTAAGATTACAATAAATGGTAAGAATCTAGATAGTAATTACATTCCAGCAGACATACTTGAAGAGGTTAATGATATAAAGTTAGCTATGTAGGTTAGACATATATTATACGATAGATGAGACGGGGAATACAAATGGAGATATTACATGAATTAATAAATAATAAATTGTTTTTATCTGCTACTTTAGGCTGGAGTATGGCACAGATTATAAAAACTATAATTAATTACATTATAACCAGAGAATTTAACTGGGAAAGACTAGTAGGAAGTGGTGGAATGCCTAGTTCTCATTCTGCCACCGTATGTGCCCTTCTTACAGCTACAATATATGAATATGGTCTTAAGGGCTTTGAATTTCCTATAGCTTTTTTATTTGCGGTTATAGTTATGTATGATGCTATGAATGTAAGGATGGAGACAGGCAAACAAGCAGTTATACTTAATATTTTTTTGAGAAACGAGCAATTTGCTAAGGTTATTGACGAAAATGGTAAGCATAAGCTGCCAGGTATATTAAAGGAATATGTGGGACATACTCCTACACAGGTGGTTGCAGGTATGCTTCTAGGCATAATTATTGGTATTGTGATATGTAATATTTAATGAATATATTTATATGGGCTAGTCCATACTATATAAGAAGAATATAATTTTATATTCTTCTTATATTAGTATAAGGGGTAGAAATATGGAGAATAATTTAGATGATGGTGGACAGATTTTAAAAGGAAATAAATATGGCTATAACATATATTTATTAAATATTATTGGGGAAGTAGAAGGACATGAAGAATTAGCTGCGGCAACCAAGACTACTAAATACGAGCATGTTTTACCACAGCTTGCAAAGGTAGAAGAAGATGATAGTATTAAGGGAATGATAGTTATGATTAATACAGTGGGAGGAGATGTAGAAGCAGGGCTTGCTATAGCAGAGATGATAGCATCTATAAGTAAACCTGTAGTTAGTTTGGTGTTAGGGGGTAGTCATTCTATTGGAGTACCGCTAGCTACTTCTAGCAATTATTCCTTTATTGTACCTACAGCTACTATGATAGTACATCCTATAAGAATGAATGGTACAGTTATAGGTGCAAGTCACAATTATCAATATATAGAAAGAATGCAGAATAGAATTATAGAATTTACAGCAGGACATAGTAATATAGAAGAGAGTAGATTACGTGAAGTCATGTTTGACACAAGACAGCTAGCTAAGGATGTAGGCTCCGTCTTAGTTGGCAAAGAAGCAGTAGATATAGGTGTAATTAATGAAGTGGGTGGCATATCTTGTGCATTGGATTGTTTGTATAGCTTGATTAATTCACAAAAAGATAGTAAAATGTCTTAGGAAAACAATCAACAGTAATAGGAGATAGAAATGGCTACAAAAAAGTCAACATCTAATAGTAGAACGAATAGTAAAAAAAAGAATAGTAAAAAGAAAAAAAATCAACAATCTATGACATTTACAAGCGAGATAGTCATATTGGCATTTGTTGCAATACTCATAGTCCTAGAATTAAGTAATTTTGGACTATGTGGCGCAGTAAGCTACATAACAAATTTCCTGTTTGGAGTATTTGGAATAGTACAGTACATATTGCCTATATACATTATAGTTATGCTTGGGTTTATCTATATTAATGAAGGCAGCTATAGAGCACTTAGCAAGGCTTTGTTTATTACCCTGTTTACATTAACTATTAGTATATTCGCTCAGCTTGTTCGTAATTCCGAAGTGGATTCTATAAAGGCTATATATATGGATTGTAGT
>CAZOUU010000315.1:0-1825 GCA_964583045.1 uncultured Lachnospiraceae bacterium
TCCTATTAGATATATAAGAACAGAGAGAACCTTTGCTTCGCTAGAAGAGCTATGTGAGCAAATAGAGGAGGATATTAAGAATATAAAAGGCAATATGGGAAAAATAAAGGAGGAATATTATGAGTTATGTGGAGTTAAAACAGGTTACTAAGACTTATAAGATGGGGGATATAACAATTAATGCATGTGATGGTATAGATTTTGCCATAGAAAAAGGAGAATTTGTAGTAGTAGTAGGACCTAGTGGAGCAGGTAAAACCACAGTTCTTAATCTACTAGGTGGTATGGATAAGGCTACAGGTGGAGAAATAATTATAGATACTATAGATGTAGCAAAGCTTACAGATAAGCAGTTAACTGGTTATAGAAGAGAAGATATAGGCTTTGTATTTCAATTTTATAATCTTGTACCTAATCTTACTGCACTAGAAAATGTAGAACTTGCATTGCAGATATGTAAAGAACCTTTAGATGCTAAAACTGTACTTGAAGAGGTAGGTTTAGAAGATAGATTAGATAATTTTCCAGCTCAATTATCTGGTGGAGAACAGCAAAGAGTATCTATAGCCAGAGCCTTGGCTAAGAATCCTAAATTATTGCTATGTGATGAGCCAACAGGTGCCCTAGACTATAATACAGGCAAATCTATATTGAAATTATTACAGGATACCTGTAGGGATAAGAATATTACAGTTGTAGTAATAACACATAACCTTGCTATAGCACCTATGGCAGATAGAATTATACGAATAAAAAATGGAAAAGTAGCAGATATGAGTTTAAATAATAAGCCTAAGTCAGTAGCAGATATAGAATGGTAGGTGTGAATAATGAATAAAAAAGCACTAAGAAAAGATTTCTATATGGAAATTGTAAGGACTATGAATAGATTTATATCTATTTTTTTAATTGCAGCTTTAGGAGTGGCTTTTTTTTCAGGCATAAGAGCAGCTCAACCAGACATAGTATTGTCCCTAGATGATTATTATGACAATAATAACCTAATGGACATAAAGATACTTAGCACTGTAGGATTAAATAATGAGGATATAGATAGCTTAAAAGCTTTATCCGATGTAGAGGATGTATATGGCGGATATTCTATAGATTTATTATTAAGTGTTGATAATGAACCTAATTCTATTAGAGTTATGTCTTATAGCGACAATATGAATATACCCGTTGTAACAGAGGGTACACTTCCAAAAAATAATAAGGAATGTTTACTAGATTCCAGATTTGCAGAAGAAAATGGATATAAAATAGGAGATGAGATCACCTTATATAGTGAGGGACAAGAAACCATAGAGGCCAAGATAGATAGACTGACCTATACTGTAAGTGGGTTAGGGGATAACCCTATGTATTTTGCTGTTCAAAGAGGAACCACCACTGTGGGCAATGGTTCTTTAGATGGTTTTATATTAGTTAATGAGGATAACTTTAATTATAAGGTATATACAGAAGCTTATATTACAGTAAATGGATTAAAAGAGAAATTGGCATATTCTTCTGACTATGATGATAAGATAGATTCAGTAGTGGAGAATATAGAGGCTTTAGAAAAATCAAATTGGTATGTACAGACTAGAAGTGAGCTAAGCTATTATACAGAGGCTGGAGAAAATGCGGACAGAATAGAATCTATAGGAAAAGTATTTCCCATACTGTTCTTTTTAGTTGCTGCACTCATAAGTTTAACTACTATGACTCGAATGGTAGAAGAAGAGAGAACGCTTATAGGTGTATATAAAGCACTAGGCTATTCTAAGGTAGATGTAGCTATGAAATATATATTATATGCAGCACTAGCTACATTAGGGGG
>CAZOUU010000316.1:0-1823 GCA_964583045.1 uncultured Lachnospiraceae bacterium
GTAATGCTAAATTAGCTTCACTTCAGATATCACCAGGAAGCTTATCACCTGCATTTTCAGCAAATATAACTAAGTATACAGCTAAGGTGGAGACAGATGTAACTAAGCTAGTAGTTAGTGCTGCTCCAGCAGATAGTGGTGCTAAAGTATCAGTATCTGGAAATACTAACTTAAAAGAGGGTAGCAACAAGGTAACTATTACAGTAACAGCTGCCTCAGGAGCAACTAAGAGTTACGTTATAAATGTACAAAAGGGAGATACTACAGAAGAGGATACGGAGGAAGAGCCTACAGAGGTGGTTGTAGATATAGATGGTAAACAATATACCTTTGCAGATAGTGAAGAAGGTCTTACCGTACCTAAAGACTTTACCTTATGCGAGGGAAAATATGGAGAAGATACAGTACTTGCTTTTGAAGCTCCTAATGGTAAATTCAAAGTAGTTTGTTTATTAGATGGAACCGCAGCGCAATATTGGTATTTATTAGATGAGACATTAAACAAATTATTACCATATATAGAATATCAAGCTAATATAAATAGATATGTTATCCTAGAAGCTGGTTCTGATGTAGTAGTTCCAGAGGGATATTCTAAGATAGATTATGATATAGATGGATTGTCAGTAGTTGCTTATTCAGATGGAAACGAAGAAGAATTTGTACTTGTATATGCTATGACGGTATATGGTGAACCAGGCTTTTATCTATATGATTCTAAGGAAGCAACCTTCCAGCGGTATATAGAAAAGACTGTAACTACAGAGGCTTCTACAGAGGATGTGAAGGAAGAACTGGCAAAGGATAATAGTAAGACATCTATAAAAGATATAGTTATGTATGTGGCTTGCGGTCTTGCATTATTATTCTTTGTAATGACTATTATGTTAGCTATACAAATAAGAGATAAGAGATTAAAGATAGAAAATGTTGTAGATAATATAGAAGATGATGCTAAAGACGATGGAGAGATAAGAGACGATTTTTAATATATAAAAGATAAAGAGGGAGTGAAGTTCACTCCCTCTTGACATATTAAGGCATCTGTTATAGCATTGATATAACAACACATAAAAAGGTGGAATTATGATTATTGAGATTGATTTTAATAGTGATGAAGCTATATATTTACAGTTAAGAAATCAGATTATATGTGATATAGCCAGTAACCATATAAAAGAAGGAGATTCATTGCCTTCGGTTAGACAGCTGGCATTGGAATTAGGTGTTAACATGCATACAGTTAATAAAGCATATTCTATATTAAGACAGGATGGATATTTACAGTTAGATAGAAGGTACGGAGCAGTCGTAGCTTTATCAGAGGATAATAGGAATAATAACTGTGAGAGCATTAAAGAAGATATGAGGATGATTGCGGCAGAGGCTATCTGTAGTAGAGTATCAAAAGAAGATTTATTAGAATTATTAAGCAAGACATATGATGAATTTAAAGTAATAGAAGAATTATTAGACTAGATTATACTACTGAATATGGAGGTATTATTATATGAGTAAAGGATATACCAATAGTGTAAATAAGGCTATTCGAGAAGCTAAGAAGATAGCTAAGAATATGAAGCAAGACTATATTGGCAGTGAACATTTGTTAGCAGGGCTATTAAAGGATGATATGAGTGTAGCAAATACAGTGCTAACAAAAAATGGAGTAAATTATAGTAAAGTCATTAGCATTATGGAGAAGCTTATTGGTGATGATACAATTATTGCTACTAAACAGACTGCAGGGTTTTCAAATGCATATTTAGATATTATGGATAAAAGTGACAATGTAGCTGAAGGTTAGGGTTCAGATGATGTAG
>CAZOUU010000317.1:0-1822 GCA_964583045.1 uncultured Lachnospiraceae bacterium
AGTCATTATTTGTAGCTACTTTATTCTGCTATGCAGGACCAGAGTATGTTGCACTATGTAATAAGAAGGGTCTTAGTGATAAGGCTGCTGCTGCTCAAGCAGAAATCGATAAGATGAAAGATCTTATCTGCGAATATGGTTATGATGGCGAATGGTTCTTAAGAGCATATGACGACTTAGGTAAAAAGGTTGGTTCTAAAGAATGCGAAGAAGGTAAGATATTTATTGAGCCTCAAGGATTTGCAGTTATGGCTGAAATCGGTAAAGATAAGGGTTATGACATACAAACTCTTAACAGCATAGACAAATTATTAAATAGTGAACATGGTTTAGTATTAAATCAACCTGCTTTCACTAAGTATCACATTCAGTATGGTGAGATATCTACATATCCAGCTGGTTACAAAGAGAATGCTGGTATCTTCTGTCATAACAATGCATGGATTATCTGTGCTGAAGCTTATGCCGGACGTGGAGACAAGGCTTTTGAATACTATTCAAAGATAGCTCCTGCTTTCCGCGAAGAGAAATATTCTGACTTACACAGAACTGAGCCATATGTATATGCTCAGATGATAGCTGGTAAAGATGCTGGACGTTTTGGTGAAGCTAAGAACTCATGGCTTACTGGTACAGCTTCTTGGAACTTTGTAGCTATATCTCAATACGTATTAGGTATCATTCCAGATTATGATGGTTTAAAGGTAGATCCTTCTATTCCTTCAGAGTGGGATGGATTTACTGCAACTCGTGTATTTAGAGGTGCTACATATAATATCACATTCAAGAATCCTGATCACGTATGTAAGGGAATCAAGAGTGTAACAGTAGATGGTAATGCAATCGAAGGCAATGTACTTCCTGTATTCGATGCAAACACAGCTCACACCGTAGAAGTTATTATGGGCTAGTCCCAGCTTTCGAAGAAAGGTGAGGACAACCCAGCTTTCGAAGAAAGGTGAGGACAACCCAGCTTTCGAAGAAAGGTGAGGACGAGAGAGGCACATCAAAATGATGTGCCTCTTTTATTATATATCTATATAACAAAACAGGCACCAACTGGTGCCTGCAAATGGGATACTACTATGCTTCTACTCCTAGTCCTTTAAGGAACTCCATAACTTCTTCAACGGTATCTAGCGATGCTAGATCGTCTGAAGGAATCTCTATATTATATTCCTCTTCTAATGCCATAACTAATTCGAATAAATCAAGAGAATCTGCTCCTAAGTCATCTTTGAAAGATGTAGTGGCTGTTATCTCGTTAGCGTCCACATTAAGCTGTTCAGCTATTATCTCTTTCATCTTTTCTAGCATATATTTTCCCTCCTTTTCCAATTCTATAAACAGAATATACAACAGTGGTATATATATGTCAAGAATATCTATTTAAAAACTTAATTTCTCAAATTCATCTACGTACATAGGCCTAGCAAAATAGTAGCCCTGAGCCACATCACAATTAGCTTCCTGCAAAAATTCCACGTGTTCCTTAGTCTCTACACCCTCTGCGATAATATTAAGTTTTAAGTCCTTAGCCATAGCTATAGTATGGCTTACCACTATCTTACCCTTCTTACTAGAGAGCTTTTTATCAAGAAAAGCTCTATCTATCTTGATGGTATCTATAGGTATGTTTCTAAGCATATTAAGGGATGAATATCCAGAACCAAAATCATCTACCTCTAGGCTAAATCCCTTACTTTGCAGTTTAACAAATACACTATACAAGTCTTCCAATCTATCACTAAATACCGTCTCAGTAATCTCTAGCTTTAACATACTAGGATCTAGTTTATATTTATTAACCAGATTAGTTAGT
>CAZOUU010000318.1:0-1821 GCA_964583045.1 uncultured Lachnospiraceae bacterium
TATTAGGTCCTATGATAACAAAATTTGCTCTTAAGGCAGCAGGCGAGATACCAAAACAAGAGAAAGGTAAAGTATAATTTGTGATTGTACTAAGGTAGCAATATGAATGATAATGTATATGTATTAGATCATCCTCTTGTTAAACACAAGATATCTATGTTAAGGGATAAGAACACAGGTACAAATGAATTTAGAAAGCTAATCGAAGAGATATCTATGCTAATGGGTTATGAAGCATTAAGAGATTTGCCTTTGGAAGATGTAGAGGTAGAGACTCCTATAGAGACATGCATGACCCCTATGATAGCAGGTAGAAAATTAGCAGTAGTGCCTATACTTAGAGCTGGACTTGGTATGGTGGGCGGTATATTAGCATTAGCGCCTACATCTAAGGTAGGGCATATAGGTATGTACAGAGATGAGGAAACGCATTTACCTAAAGAGTATTATTGCAAATTACCTAATCCTATAGAAGAGAGAACCATAGTGGTTACAGACCCTATGTTAGCTACAGGAGGTTCGGCTGTGGATGCAGTTAATCGAATTAAAGAATATGGTGGAAAAAAGATTAAATTTATGGCTATAATCGCTGCACCAGAGGGTTTAGAGAGATTAAGTAAGGAGCATCCAGATATTCAGATATATGTAGGACAGGTAGACAGATGCTTGAATGAAGCAGCATATATATGTCCGGGACTTGGAGATGCAGGCGACAGAATATTTGGAACCAAATAGTACAGGGTGTGTATTAACCAAAATATATGAAATGAGGCATATGTAAGATAAATCTTACATATGCCTCATTTTTAGCTTTTGTTTTCTAAAATCAGTTATCTACACGTATATGATACTTTTTACTATACGATCTCTAGTATAGAGTTAACTGCATTGTCATTATCCTCTGGATTTAGGAAACACATGCGGATATATTTATCGCCTAGACCAGTGAAGTCTGAACAATCTCTAATCATAATCCCTTTTTTGATACAATAAGTGAATACGGCTGAAGCTGTTAAATCCTCCTTTAATAATTTTATGAGAACAAAATTAGCTTCTGGCTTATATACCTTTATAGTTTTTCTGCTGCATAATGCGGAATATACAAGGTTCTGTTCAGTATGTATAAGTGATTGAGTTAAACTTATATAGGTCTTATCGTTAAACATAGGGGCTGATATGGCAGCGAAAGAATTGATTCCCCAAGGGGTTTTAGTAGTGCGTACTGTATCTAGTATGGATGCGTTGCTGCATAAACCGTAACCTAGCCTAAGTCCAGGGGCAGCAAAGAACTTAGAAACTCCTCGAGCAATCATAATGTTATCGTATTTTTCTACTAGTGAAGCCGAGGTGGTGTGTTCATAATCTTTAGCAAATTCTACATAAGTCTCGTCTACTAACACTTTGATACCATTTTCCCTGCAATGTGCAAATATAATATTAAGTGCATCGGTATGAACAGCTGTAGAGGTAGGATTGTTGGGATTACACATAACTAGCAAATCATAGGATTTGTCCAATTTGTTTATTAAATCCTCTGGGTCAAGAACAAAGTTATTCTCTTCCTTTAATATATAGTCGGTAATTAGACTTCCTGTTAGTATTAATTCACGTTTGTATTCAGAATATGTAGGCTGAATAAGCATAGTCTTCTTAGGGGAAACTATATCTACGTATAGGCTTATTAAACTGCTAGAACCATTACTAACGATAATGTGTTCAGGAGCCACCTTAACGTAATCAGATAAAGTATTACGTAAATTTGTATATTCCCGGTCAGGATAACTAGTTATTATATCCACGTTATCGAGTAACACTTCACGA
>CAZOUU010000319.1:0-1817 GCA_964583045.1 uncultured Lachnospiraceae bacterium
GTTATACAAATGCTTTCTAAGAATTTTGACTATGTAGTTATAGATGGTGAGGCAGGTATAGATCAGATTAATCGTAGAGTTATGGAGAAGGTAATACATTTACTTCTTATAAGTGATTCTAGTAAAAAGGGAACTAGCGTTATAAAGACTATAAAAAATGTGGCAGATGAACTGGTTATGTATGAGAAGGTAGGGGCTATCATTAATCGTATGCCAGATATGTCAGTCAAAGAGGTTATAGCTACAGGAGACATAGATATATTAGCCTACATAGGTTCTGACAGCAAGCTGGCTGCCTATGACTTAATTGGACAGAATGTATTCCATCTGCTAGGGAAGCACTTGTTAAGATAGATATATTATAGGGGGTTAGGATGAAGGATTTAAGGCATATATATTATTTTGAGAATTTGTTACAATAAGTGGATAATGATTTAGTGAAGGAGGCTACATCTAAGGGAAGACTGGCTATAGGTAGTGTATGCTCTCAATTGCCAGAACCTCTACTTAATCTAGCGGGATGTTTCTCTGTTAGACTTCGTGCGCCAAGAACTGGCTCCATAGAGATGGGTGCATATTATATGACAAGTCTCATATGTGAATGTACTAGAGCTTTGTTAGAACGAGCTATGGAGGGAGGATATGAATTTCTTGATTGTATTATTGCTCCGGATACTTGTGCTCAGATGAATAGATGTGTTGAGAATATAGATAAACTAGAGCTATGCCATAAGAAAAAGTTTTTTGTAGCCTGCCCAGACGTACCAATGAAGTCAGATGCTACAGCCTTGAAGCATTATGTAAAACAAATGAGAATACATGTGCTAGATAAATTAAGGGATGTATATGGAGTAGATATTTCAGATGAAGCTTTGCGAAAAGCAGTAGAGGAGCAAAATAAAATTAGCAGACTAATTACAGCTATAGGTGATTATAGAAAAGAGGATAATCCAGGTATTACAGGTTATGAGTTTGCAGTATTATGTCTTGCTACTTATTGCTGCCCAAAGGATTTACTTATAGAGAAGCTAGAGGAGCCTTAGATGAAGTAGCTAATAGAAAAAGAGATGAAAAAAGTCCCTATAGGGCAAGAGTAGTTATGGTAGGTTCGGAGATAGATAATCCCGATTTAATTAGGCTTACCGAAGAAGCGGGAGCATTAGTTGTAGCAGATAGATTTTGCTTTGGTTCATTGCCAGGTAGACAAGAGATTATATTACAGGATAATGAGGATGCCTTAACAGGAATATGCCGTACATATATGGAGGCTGGACAATGTCCAAGATTTATGGATACTCATAAGATAAATGAGAGAAAAGAATATGTGGACAATATAGCAAAGGAATATAAGGCAGATGGAATCATATATCAACAGATGAAGTTTTGTGATTATTGGGGCTATGAGAGAGCGTATGCCAGCAAGATAATGAGAGAGACCTATGGATATCCAGTGCTATCAGTAGATCATCCTTATGTGGTAGGTAATTCAGGACAACTTCGTACTAGAGTGCAAGCCTTTGTAGAGAGTATGGAGATTAAGAAAATAGCAAAGGAGACACAGGCATGAGTAAGGCGTTAGGGAGTGAGTCTCTCGGTAAATTATATACAGGAAGAAAGGCAAGAACACGAAGAGAATGGCGTGGATTTAAGGATACCTGGTATGATTATACGGAGTGGCTAAAGATATGGAAGACCTTAATACTATTTATGGTAAAGAAGAATAATCTAAAAGGTTTCTTTAGATATAGATGGATGCTTAATTATATAGCGGTGCCAGATTTTTTTGATAGACATACAGAGGGTATGAGAGGTTATCA
>CAZOUU010000320.1:0-1805 GCA_964583045.1 uncultured Lachnospiraceae bacterium
TATATAATGGGGTTAATAGTCCAGTAGTAGGTGTTCAGACAGTTCCGCACGAGGATGTATGTAAATATGGTATTGTAGAGCCTTCTAAGAGTGTACCTCCTAAGGGTAAGCGAGTTAAGATTAGTAATATGATAGAAAAGCCAGCTATAGATGAAGCTCCTAGTGATATGGCTATTCTAGGACGTTATATATTAACGCGAGAGATATTTGATATACTTAGCAGTCAAAAGCCAGGTAAAGGCGGAGAGATACAGCTTACAGATGCTATTAAAGAGATAATGGTTAGTCAGGCTGTATATGCCTATGATTTTGATGGAGTAAGATATGATGTAGGAGATAAGTTCGGTTTCATTAAGGCAACTATAGATTATGCTTTAAAAAGAGATGAGCTTAAGGCACCTCTTATAGAGTATTTAAAAAATATTACCAAATAATTTTGGTAAAATAGTACATACATTTATGGGTGGTATTGCATTGACAATGGTTGTAATAATAGATATTATTTATATATTACACATCGAAAGGAAGGGCAAGATGAACGGTATATTTAAAGATTGGAAAAAGGTTGCAGTTATTAGCACCTTACTAAGTCTAGTAGTGTCGGTTGCAGCGATAGTATTATACTCGGGAAATGCTGATAAACTCATATCGGGGGAAGTTACTAATAAGACGTTTGGTATAGCACTTATTATAGGATTATTTATTATTAATGCTATATTGCTATATTGTTCATTAGTAACGGTAGAACAAAAGGAACAGGAGTCCACAGCAAAGAGTGATAAGTACAAGAAGCTATTCTTGAATTTGCCTATCGGATTTGCACAAGCAGAGATACTTAGAGAATCAGGTAGTGGACACATACAGGGATATCGTATAGCTGATGCCAATGAGACATTTGGTAACTACTTCAATCTAGATGCTTCAGATTATGCTGGTAAGGTATTAGGAGAGAGTAAGATTGATGTATTGCAGGATATTAATGCATGGTTTGCAGCTTACAATAACTCAGGTACTAAGTTAGGTGAACTACTTGCAGTAGAGATTACTATGGAGAAGCTTAACAAGGTATTTAATACTGTTATGTACAAATCAGAGTCTAACTACATTAATATGGTAGTTATAGATATTACCGAGCAAAAAGATACTGAGAATCAATTATCAACTGCTATAAAGGATGCTAATGCAGCATATAAGACACAAGCAGAGTTCCTTGCCAATATGTCTCATGAGATTAGAACACCTATTAATGGTATCTTAGGTATGCTTCAGTTAACTCTTATGGCTGATGATTTACAGGCAGATTATAGAGATAACTTAGTAACAGCTAAGAATTGTGCAGATACATTGTTAAGACTTATTAATGATATACTTGATATTAGTAAGCTAGAAGCAGGTAAATATAACTTAAAGGAAGAGGTATTTAATGTAACGGAGGCTATAGAGGAGACAGTAGCAGTTCAAGTACCTATAGCTAAGGGCAAGCAATTAACACTTGATTGCAGCTTTGGTAATAATATACCTACATTAGTACGTGGTGATGGAGAGAGAATAAGACAGGTACTTAACTGCTTACTATCAAATGCCATTAAGTTTACATCTGAAGGTGGAGTTAGAGTAAAGGTAGCTACATTAGATGATGAACAGGATAAAGACAAGATAAAGATTAGAATAGCCGTAGCAGATTCTGGTATAGGTATATCAGATTCAGATAAGAATAAGTTATTTATTAGATTTAGTCAGGTAGATGCCTCGGATACTAGAAAATATGGTGGTACAGGACTTGGTCTTGTCATTACCAAGCAGAT
>CAZOUU010000321.1:0-1779 GCA_964583045.1 uncultured Lachnospiraceae bacterium
GAAGAAGAGGAATATGTAAAAAGAGTTAATGAACAAAAAAGATTTATTAGTGAGTTAAAGACTAAAAACCAAGTGAAGTTTGTGGATGCGCCTTATAATACATATGAGTTTTATGATGCAGTAAAGGGATTGGAGGAAGAAAAAGAGGGAGGAAAAAGATGCTATGTATGCTATGAGTTAAGAATGAAGGCTGCTTGCATATATGCTAAGGAGAATAAATACGATTATTTCACTACTACTTTATCTATAAGTCCTTACAAAAATGCAAAATGGTTAAATGAAATTGGTGAAAGCCTTGGTAAGGAGTATGATATAAATTATCTATATGCTGATTTTAAAAAGAAAAATGGATATAAAAGATCTATAGAATTGTCTAAGGAATATGGATTATATAGGCAGGATTATTGTGGGTGTATATATTCTAAGGTAGAAGCTACTAGATGATGTAGTTTACATAACGGAGGCTTCAATATTTTGTGACTTAATTATATTAGGTTGTTGAAAAAAGGGGTTGTATTAGGAATTGAAATGTGATAGAATTGCAACAATTTGAGAAAAAATAAAAGACTTTCGCTATACACTAACTGCGGATTTTAGGTCTTTTTTTTTTGAGCAAAAATAGCACATTGGTACAAAATTCGCCAGAAAATGCAAGGTGAAAAAACTAAATCAACGAAAGGATATAATGAATATGAAAGCTTTTCTTATACTAGAGGATGGTCATGTTTTTCAAGGTGAAAGCATAGGGGCAACGGCAGATATTATAAGCGAGATCGTATTTAACACGTCTATGACAGGTTATTTGGAAGTTCTTACTGATCCCTCATATGCAGGACAATCAGTATGTATGACTTACCCGCTTATTGGTAATTATGGTATATGTTATGAGGATATGGAGGCTGCTAAGCCTTGGCAATCAGGATTTATAGTACGTGAGATTGCTAAACGTCCAAGTAATTTTAGGAGTCAGGAAAGTATCGAGAAATTCTTGGTTGATAATCATATTACAGGAATAGAAGGAATAGATACTAGAGCTCTTACAAAGATATTAAGAGAAAAGGGTACTATGAATGGAATGATTACAGTTAATGAGAATTACAATTTAGATGAAATTATTCCTAAATTAAAAGAGTATAAGATAGGTAACGTAGTAATGGAGGTTACTTGTAAAGAAAAAGAGGAATACGAAGGAACAGGTTATAAAGTAGCTGTAGTTGATTTAGGTGCTAAAAAGAATATAATTAATTCCCTTGCAAAGAGAGACTGTAATGTAATTGTGTATCCGGCTGATACAAAGGCGGAAGTTATATTAGCAGATAATCCAGATGGAATTATGCTTACTAATGGTCCTGGTGATCCGAAGGAATGTGCTGATACTATAGATGAGATTAAAAAATTATTTGATACCAAGATACCTATTTTTGCTATATGCTTAGGCCATCAATTATTGGCATTGGCTAATGGCGCAGATACTGAGAAGATGAAATATGGACATAGAGGTGCTAATCATCCGGTTAAAGATTTAAAGACTGGTAAGGTATACATTTCTACTCAAAATCATGGTTATATGGTAAAGCAGGATAGCTTAGATAGAGATGTAGCAGAAGTAAGCTTTATCAATGTAAATGATGGTACAGTAGAAGGTGTACATTATTTAGGTAAAAATGTTCAAACTGTACAGTTCCATCCAGAAGCATGTGCTGGTCCATTAGACACAGATTTCTTGTTTGATGAATTTATGAATATGATGGAGGTGTCAAAATAATGCCAAAGATAGAT
>CAZOUU010000322.1:0-1764 GCA_964583045.1 uncultured Lachnospiraceae bacterium
ATGATGCAGCTTATGAAGCCTATATTAGTGAAGATGATGTACCTCATTCTATCTATGAATGTGAGGGCGCAAGAACTTGTGCTATAGAGATTAGAAGCTTTTCTAAGAATGCTGGATTTACAGGTACTAGATTAGGATTTACAGTTATACCTAAGGATATAAAGGATGCTAATGGAACTATGCTTAACTCTTTATGGGCTAGAAGACATGGAACTAAATTTAATGGTGCTCCATATATTATTCAGCGTGCAGGAGAGGCAGTATATAGCGAAGCAGGTAGGAAACAGACAAATGAACAAATTGCATATTATATGAACAATGCAAAGACTATCTTTGAAGGATTAAAATCAGCAGGTTACACCGTATCAGGTGGTGTAAATGCTCCTTATATATGGTTACAGACTCCAGAGGGTATGACCTCTTGGGATTTCTTTGATTATTTATTAGAGAAGGCAAATGTAGTAGGTACACCAGGTTCAGGCTTTGGACCAAGTGGTGAAGGATACTTTAGACTTACAGCATTTGGTTCTTATGAGAATACTGTAACAGCTATAGAGAGAATTAAGGCTCTATAGAGATAAGGGAGTAGCTGAATATGTAGCTACAGATGATGATATAAGATAGAGAGACATTGTAGTCTCTCTATTTTTAATACAATCTACTCTGTATTAAAAGAGGGGTTGGTTTGATTAAGAAAGTACAAGAGGTATTTTATGAAAGAAAATAAATATATAGGAAGTGCAGCATTTTATAAAAAGACATTGATGGTTGTAGTTCCTATTATGCTACCAAATTTATCCTGGTGGGGGCTGCCTGCATGCCTATGTATGCATACTTACATGCGGCCTACTTTACAATTAGGTCAGGTGCAAGACAATAATTACTTTTCTATTTGACAGTGTATATTTATGGGTAATAGCTATACCTGTAGCATATTGTTTAGTAGGATTTACACCGCTAGCTATAATACCTATCTATATATTGGTTCAATCTATTGATTTAATTAAATGTATAGTGGGGCATATGATGATAAAAAAAGGACTATGGATACAGAACATAGTAAAAGAAAAATGATATAAAAGTAAATTATTTTTAACAAAAGAGGCAGAAATGCCTCTTTTGTTTTATGTATATTTTACTTTTTTAGGTGAAGGGATTTAACAAACCTTTTGTATTATATAACAGTACCGAGAAGCAAACGGCAATCGGAAGATATGACCAATGGTCAATAGTTTATATATGAAAAGGAGAAATTAAAATGAAAAGAAATCAGTTAGGAAAGAAATTAGCAGTAGTAGCTATGGCAACAACAATGTTAGCCTCAGTATTAACAGGATGTGGAGCAGGTGCTTCATCAATAGCAGTAGTTTCAAGAGAAGATGGTTCAGGAACAAGAGGTGCATTTGTAGAGTTAGTTGGTGTAGAAGAAAAAGATGCAAATGGTGAGAAGGTAGATAAGACTACAGACCAGGCAGAGATAGTTAATTCAACATCAGTTGTTATGACGACAGTAGCTGGTAATCCAGATGCTATAGGTTATATATCACTTGGTTCATTAGATGATACTATAAAAGCATTAAAGGTAGATGGCACAGAAGCAACTATGGAAAATGTAACAAATGGTTCTTATACAATTGCAAGACCATTTAATATCGCAACAAAAGAAGGATTAAGTGAAGCAGCAACAGATTTTATTAATTATATATTAAGTGCTGATGGACAAGCAATTATAGAGGAAAACGGTTATGTAAAGGCTTCAGATGC
>CAZOUU010000323.1:0-1763 GCA_964583045.1 uncultured Lachnospiraceae bacterium
AGCCATATAAAGCATCTAAGGATTACATAAGAGGCGTATCTAATGATATGACAGGCTTTAAGAAAATAAATGGATATTGGCCTTGGTATATAAATGTAATTATAGGATTAATTGTAGGTATTGTATTCTTAATAATTAATTCTAATAGTAAGAAGAGTAAAGTGACAGTTGATCGATTTACATATTCAGGTGGTAATATAAAGGTATTAGATCGCCAGGATAATTTTGTGAGAAAGACAGTAACTAGTGTAGTTATGCAATCCAGCAGCAGCAGCGGCGGTGGAGGAAGCAGCAGCGGTGGAGGTGGCGGAGGTCACGGTGGATCTTCTGGACATTTCTAGATATATTGAGATAAATAAAAAAGGGCTTATAAGCCCTTTTTTGTATGTATAATTATAAATCTAATCCTTTATCCTCGATATATTTAGCAGCCCATAATTTAAGTGCCAATGCATTATTAGCTATCTTGTCTAGAGAATTAAGAACCTGAGAAAATTCTTCGTATTCTTCCGCGTCTACGACACCGTCCTCGGCAATAGCAACCAGACGAGTTCTTATGGAGTCTATATTCTTAAGAGAACCTAATACCTTAAGGGTTAGACGATCAAATTCCTGTATATTTAATTCTGTCATAGTAAGCTTACCTATAGGACATATAGTTGAACAATATTGATTACATAGCTCTGGCATATGATATGCTTTGGATAATGCTAAAACCTCTTCAGGATAAGGTTCTATAGCTCCTAATTCTATTCTGGCAAGTCTAGTTCTATCTACACCCACTATCTCGGAAGTGCCTTCCCTACTAGAAAATGCTACATTATGTTCTACAGCGGTGTACCTAGCTTTGCAAAATATATTATCAGCAGCTTTTGTTGCTTTCTTTCCCATGTTACGTCTCCTTTGTTGTATGATTTGTCTTGAACAAATGCGAAATTGTTATAAATTATATATTTTGATTATAGGAGTTAATATAATCTTTGTAAAGACAAAAAAAATTAAGTTTTAAAGATTTTTTTAAGATTTGAATGGTATATTTATTTGAGTAGGAGGAAATGTGTTTATGAGAAAAAATATAATACTGGGAATTAGCTTAATATGCGTTGCAGCATTAGCAGGCTGTGGCGTTATAGAAAAGGAAGATGAAATAAAAATAATTTCAGTTAAAGAAGATAGAGAAGATAAGGCGGCTGAAGAAACCTTGGTTATGAAGGGTGATATATCTTATGTAAATTCGGTTAACTTTATATACAAATCTTCTGAGAAGGCTACACTTAGTTATAAGATATCTGGAGAGCCCTTTTATAAAAACTATGTAAAAAAAGGTGATGAAGTTAAGAAGGGTCAGCTATTAGCAGAGCTAGATGTTAGTGAATATCAAGATACTATAGATGAACTAAATGAGCAGGCAGCACAGATAAAGGTACAGATATCGGAAAAGGATAAGCTTATGTCAGTGGATCCAGATAATAAGGCTAGTTATCAGGCAGATAGAGATAGTATGTCTAGGGAACTTACATCCCTTAATCAAGAGATATCAGAGCAAGAGATAGCAAGAAATGAGAGACAGATATATGCAAATATGGATGGCATAGTCACTATGGTTAAAGAATTTAATGTGGGAGATGTATCTAATGAGAATGATATAGTAGTGACTATAGTTGGTATGGATAGAAAATTAATCGGTAGTACAGAGGCTATAGAGGGTCTAGAGGTTGGTATGGAGCTAGATATGGAATCTGCTGATAAGCTATATCCGGTTA
>CAZOUU010000324.1:0-1757 GCA_964583045.1 uncultured Lachnospiraceae bacterium
TATATATGGATACTGTAATAAGATATGGTATATATTCCTTACCATGCCCACCCATAGTATCTTCAAAGAAGTCATATATAACGCCTACTATACTTTCAAGTACTAATTGCTTTTTACTTACATGATCTACTCTAAGATTTCTAACAAATATAATACATAGCAAAATAATAACTGCCATAATAATCCACGTAACCGCTACTGCTTCAGATACTGGAATTCCTCCTAATATAGGAATAGTAAATACTGTTTCGCAGTTCAATTCTTCCAAGAGCTTCTCTGCGAATTCTTCAATACAGCCCACTTCCTTTCAGATAAATATAATCCATAGTTATGATATCACTTTGCGGCAAAATTTCCATAGTAAAGTAGAATCTAGCTTATAGAATAAAATATACAAAAAGCTAAGTGGTCTAGTATCCACTTAGCTCGTCGTCTTCGTCGCTATTTGTTGTATCTATTGATTTTATAACTAGGTAATAACCGTAGTTAGCATTAACCTCTACATATACCCTGTCTCCTACCTTATGACCAAGCACTGCTTTACCAAGAGGTGATTCTATACTAATTCGATTCTTAGTAGGGTCATTTCTCATAGTAGTTACTATCTTGTAGGTCTCTGTCTCGTCATCATCCTCCATATATACTTGGATTAGATTATTTATACCTACTTCGTCCTCGCCAGTCTTATCCTCTATTATTTCAGCACTTCTAATCATTCTCTCTAGGTACCTAATACGACCTTCATTCTTATTCTTTACTTTCTTAGCCGCATGATATTCAAAATTCTCACTTAAATCTCCATGAGCTCTTGCTTCCTTTACATCCTCTAGAGCTTCTTTTCTAACCACCACTTTACGATATTCTATCTCTTCTTCCATCTTCTTTATATCTTCTCTAGTTAGCTTATCCTTCATAACCCACACTCCCTATACTCGTCCTGAAAATATGACATATTTTCTAGCCTTCACTTCCAGCACCTCTATATCCGTTTATCTCTACATTTTTTACAGATTCCATATATAACCGAATTCTGACATTGCAGTTTAAAACCATGGTGATCATCTATATGCTCGGCTATATCCTTCATAAAATCACATTCCAAATGTATAACACTGCCACATTGATTACACTTTAAATGTAGATGTTCATCACATTTATGTGCTACTTCTACATACTGAAAAGTAGCCATACTACCCTTCTTATCCACATATTTTATGGTCTTTCCTTCTCTTACCAGCTTATCTAAATATCTGTATATAGTAGTTTTGTTTACTGTACATCCATTATCTGATAGGTAATTATCTATATCCGCCACCGTTACCGTCGTATCCTTATTAGCCTGCATATATTCTAATATCTTAGTTCTGTTTGTAGTCTTGTACCCTATCTTCTCCATAGTCTTCTCCCTAAAAAGCAAGCTGTGAAAATTCAATTACACAACCCCATATTACACCTAAAACGTATAATAATGCAATAATGCTTATTTTTTCTTTTAGGCTCTTGCCCTCTCTAAATAGTATAAGTGTTCCTGCTCCTGCTCCTACTAGTAAGCCCGACATCATAGCTCCTGCATTTATAACGCCTTGAAGATATAATTCTGTAATAACTACAGATGCAGCACAGTTAGGAATAAGTCCAACTAATCCCGCTATAATCTCCCCTACTACAGGAACATCTACAAACAATCCCGCTATCGTTTCCTCTCCTAAAAAGTATATACCTAAATTGAACACCAATGATATAATAAGAATGAATAT
>CAZOUU010000325.1:0-1735 GCA_964583045.1 uncultured Lachnospiraceae bacterium
CCAGGGCATTGTGCAGCATCTGAATTACGTCTCCACCTTCCCGCTGCTGCTGAACATCGCCGACCAGCCCACCTATTTCATGTCCCTGAAGGGCGCGGACGGGCTGGTGAAGATGTACGCCATGGTCAACGTCCAGCAGTATCAGATCGTTGCGACGGGGGATACGGTCAGCGAGTGTGAGACGGAATATACCAGCCTGATGTATGAGAATGGAATCAAGGAAGTAGCAACAGAAATTACCTGACGTGGAGATACGTCCATGTATTTAATTTCACTTGGGGTCTTAAAGGTATAATCCCCTTGTCTTCTTACTGGAATATCATGTTCTTGGAAGTTACCATCTTTATCTACTTTTACAGAACCTTGAGCAATGAAGTATTTTTCTTCATCGTTTGCATCAAGATAACGAACTGTTCTTGTAGCAATACCGTTCTCGACTTTGCGATAAGGAGTTTCTAAGAAACCATATTCATTAATTCTTGTAAAGTTAGCAAGAGAAACAATAAGACCAATATTTGGACCTTCAGGAGTTTCAATAGGACACATTCTACCATAGTGAGAATGGTGTACATCACGAACTTCAAACCCTGCACGATCTCTTGATAAACCACCAGGTCCTAAAGCAGTTAAACGACGCTTGTGAGTAAGCTCAGCAAGTGGGTTAATCTGATCCATGAACTGTGAAAGCTGTGAAGAACCAAAGAATTCTTTAATTGCTGCTACAACTGGTTTAATAGAAACAACATCTTGAGGTTTTACAGTTGTATCTGCTTCAAGGTTCATTCTTTCTTTTGCAATTCTCTCAAGTCTTGAGAAAGCTGCTTTTAAAGAAGTTTGAAGTAATTCACCAACAGAACGAACACGACGGTTTCCAAGGTGGTCAATATCATCAATATTAGCTTCACGATTATATACTTTAATAAGATAAGACATTGTGTTAACGATATCTGTTGAGGTTAAGACGGTACAATCTGTAGACATCTCTTCTTCTTCACCTTCAGCACCAAACTTCTTATTAAACTTATAACGACCTACCGCACCTAAATCATAACGGCGCTCTGAGAAGAACATCTCAGGTAAGTCTCTTTCAGCTCTTTCAATAGAAATCATTTCACCAGGCATTAAGACACGATAAATCTCACCAAGATAATCATCTTTACAAGGCTCATCATAACCTTCACTAGTATACTTTGTATCTTCCATATCAAAACAGTTGAAAATCATTTCAGAATGCAATGAATCCTCAGCATCCATGTCAACTACTGTTACAGAAGTAATACCTAAATTGATTAATTCATCAATTTCGTGTGGGTGTAACATTTCACCAGCTCTAAGAACCTTAGTTTTAACCCCATCTACTTCTGCCCAAATATCTTTATAGAGATAGGTATTCTCGGCATCAGCTTTTGCTTCCCCAACAAGGCTCATTTCTTTACTTACGTAGAAAGCAGCAATAATCTGTTCTCTAGAATCAAGGCCTATAGCGCGGAGGAAAAGAGTACCTAAAATACGTTTTTTACGATCAATTTTTGCACAAATTATATCCCTACGATCATCAATCTCGAACTCTAGCCAAGATCCTCTGTAAGGAATAATACGTGAAGAGAACACACCTTTCTCGTGTTGGAAAATAACACCAGGAGAACGGTGAATCTGAGAAACGACAACTCTTTCAGCACCATTAATAATAAAAGTACCACGATTTGTCATTAAAGGAAGATCACCAAAGTAAATA
>CAZOUU010000326.1:0-1732 GCA_964583045.1 uncultured Lachnospiraceae bacterium
TTTTTCAGCTTTCTATTTATCAACCCTTGACATCAATACTACCGTCTCCACATGATAGGTCATCGGAAACATATCTACAGCCCCCATCCTTCTCACCTCATACATTTTATCTTTAGTCAAGTACTTCAAGTCTTTCACTAGACTTTCTGGACCACATGACACATATACTATCTTCTTAGGTGCAAGTTTAAGCACTGACGACATGAAAGCCTCGTCACTGCCTGACCTTGGAGGATCCATAAATACTATGTCCACCTTTTTGCCTTCATTTGCCATACCCACCATAAATCTTCCTGCATCGTTATTATAGAAGGATATGTTATGGATATCATTTAGCTTAGCATTGGTGTTTGCATCCTTTACCGCATCAGTATTAAGTTCAACACCTATTACCTCCTTGCATCTTCTACTGGCTACTATACCTATAGTTCCTATGCCACAATATGCATCTATGACCGTTTCTTTATTCTTAAAATCTGCATATTTCATAGCTTTATTATATAAAATCTCCGTCTGCACAGAATTAATATGATAAAAGCTCTGTGGCGATATTCTAAATATCATGCCACATAGGGTATCTTCTATATAGCCCTTGCCATAGATTACTTGATCTCTACTTCCTAGTACCATGCTTGTATCTTTATCATTTATATTTTGTACTATAGTAGTTATCTCTGGATATTCCTTTAGTAATGCCTTAGCAAAATTGTTCTTTGATGGAAACATAGCGTAAGCGGTAACTATAACTACCATAATCTCTCCACTGTTATGACCTACCCTTACTAAGATATGTCTTATTAGTCCATATCCTGAGGTTTCATTATATACTGTTAGCTTAAATGATTTCAAAAGCCCTGTTATAGTGGCTATTATCTGATCGGCCTTCTCATTTTCTATAAAGCAGCTATTCATAGGCAAGACGTTATGAGTATGTTCTTCATATACACCAGAATATATCCTGCCATTTTGCATACGGTGAACTACGGCGTGAACCTTATTTCTATAATGATACGGATTTTCCATACCCACTATAGGTTCAATCTCTCCAAATTCTCCTAATAATTCTTCAATCCTTGCCTGCTTTTTAGCAATCTGCTCTTCATATGGGGTATCTATGTACTGACAGCCACCACATTTATTAGATATAGGACATTTGCTTTTTATTCTGGGCGTATAATTTCTGTCTTCTGAC
This sequence comes from uncultured Lachnospiraceae bacterium, assembly GCA_964583045.1. Classification (GTDB taxonomy): domain Bacteria; phylum Bacillota; class Clostridia; order Lachnospirales; family Lachnospiraceae; genus JAVBSN01. Next base: position 1,193 of record CAZOUU010000326.1, read on the forward strand.
TTATTCTTATCCTTATTATTTCTTCTTGCTCTATTTATATCTGAATATCTAGTACTCTTGCCAATACTACCTACTTTATTCTCTACTTTTTCTGCGCATCTTGACAGATCGCTTTTATTCTCTGCCTTCTTTGCTACTCGCTTAGCTTCATTCATCTTATTTTTTCTATTCATCTGCTTTACCGCTTTACGTCTATCATTACGATTTGCCATCTATTTTTCCTCCATTTATGTACAATATAAAGCAAATCCAGCCTTTCGATACAAAGTGGATTCACTAAAAAGAACAGTTTGCATTATTATAACACAAACTGCTCTTTTTACATATAATTCAATTTCACACACATCTTATATATATTAATATATCAGTATGTTGTGACTAAATTTTGCTATTCCTGTGTGTTTTGTGTGAAAACATTGGCAATGTGTTTCTTCTCATATAACCTACATATATTTACTACCACACAGCCTATGACTATACCTATAAGAGTTCCTGCTATTACATCTGTCGGGTAATGCACCCCCACGTACAATCTTGAAA
>CAZOUU010000327.1:0-1731 GCA_964583045.1 uncultured Lachnospiraceae bacterium
AGATATTCTACAAACATATATAGAGTTAGCATACCAGAGACAGGTATTAGAGATTTGGTTGAGATAGAAAGTTATTACACTGATGAAGAGAGTGGTAAAACCTACAATTTTTCACAGAAGGTCTGTATGGGAATATGTAATATAGAAAAAGAGGCAGAAAGACTTAGGAGAGAAAAGCGGATTACGGTTATGATGCAGCAGTATGTTACTATAGAGAAAAGAAGTATTGATATATATATCAATACCTCGTTTCTCATAGTAAGTTTATATAATGTTATATTTCTTAAGTAATTGTTGATAATAGTTATCATCGGAAGTTGCTTTGTCTAGGTCGGTATATCTTTTATCTTTTAATAAAATGCGAGTTAAGGTAGCTAACTGCTTCTTGCCCTTTTCAATGCCAATAACTTCACCTTCACGTAGGCCCTTAGCGGTAGCAGAGGATAAATCCCAATTGTATTTCTCTCTAGCTTCACACTGTAAGAGAATCTCTTCTTCTGCAGTTAAAGTCTTAAGCGTTACTATAGCTTCTTCTATGGTTTCATCATTCTTTGACAATTCTATGACCTCCTCCCAAGTGCTAGCTTTAAATAACTTAGCCCACTGATATAGCTTAGTGTTCTTAGTTGCTTCATCAACGTGGTTTAATTGATGTAAGTTTAACACATGTATGGTAAGTTTGTCACTAAATCATTTGTTAAGCCATAAGGAATGGCTCCAGTTTCTTGTAATTTTACCATTAAATAAAATTCCTCCTTTGTGATGTGTAATTAATAAGATGTGATACTCATGGTCGATGCGACCGGACATATTAGATGATGATTAACACCTAACATTTTGAAATTCATCTCTAAGAATTAGAAATGTTATAGATACAATTATATGTATAAAAAAGGATAAGTCAAGAATATAAAGAAGAATTAATATTTATAAAATTTCTATAAATCCATGGAAAATAAATGGAAATAATCCCCAAAAAAGTGCAAGTTATGTAGTGTACAGGTGCATGTTATGCAAAAGGGGTAGTAATATGATTAAAAAAATGTTATACCATTGTTGGTGGGGAGTATTAATTATATGAGACAGCATTTGGCATCTGCCAAGGCTGTCTCTTCGCACATTATAGAGGAAAATAAATTACACATTTAATGGGGAGGATTTAACATGAGGATACTGTAGGAAATATGACTAGTATTACAGATACTATGGGTGTTATAATAACTCTATCTTATGATAAGTTTGGGAATGTAACAAGTGAAGCTATAGGAGAAGGTTATAAGATAACCTATAAGTATAATGCCCTTAACCTTCTAGAAGAAAAGACTAATTCTAGAGGACAGGATACTACTTATACTTATGATTCGTTAGGTAGGATAACTAGTCAGACAGATGAGCTAGGAACTATAAGCTATACCTATGATAATAATGGTAACGTACTTACAGTTACAGATGAAGCTGGTACTATAACCAGAACCTATGACAAGCTTAATAGGATTACATCATATAAGGACACTAAGGGTAAGGTTATAAGATATGAGTATGATAGCCTGGATAACCTTAGTAAGCTTACATATCCAGATGGTAAAGAAGTAACTTATACGTATAACAATAATGGGAAGATGCTATCAGCTACAGACTGGGAAGACAGAACTACCAGTTATGAGTATGATAAGAACTCTCAATTAACTAAAACTACTAGACCAGATGGAACTATAGAGGTTAGAACCTATG
>CAZOUU010000328.1:0-1724 GCA_964583045.1 uncultured Lachnospiraceae bacterium
CCATAAAATAATAAAAGTATAATACAAAAAACAAAAGCAGCATAGTTATAAGGCTAGCTCCTGATGGCGGTACCATCATCCAGCTAATAAGTCTCCATACCTCTCCTTGCATAATCGCCTCTGGATCAAGAGTTAAAAACATAGCTATCTCTGGAGAAACAAAGGATATAAGATATCCAATACCAAAAAAGGCTACTAATATTATCGGCAGATTAGGAATAGCAAACCTACCAATTTTTCTCTCTAGTTTATTTAAAAATTTCATAATATACCTCATATTTTTCTATAATAATTAGTATTACATTATAATACCACATAGAATTAATTATATATTATTCTAGCTTTAAAGTAAACATATAAGCCTCCTCATTTTTTACATTTATCTATTATCCCTAGATATAGGATATATTACTTTAGTACCAGCAGGAATAGTTATATTCTTTATTATTCCATTGTATTTTACTAAATCCTCAAAATCTATTCTGAAATATTTCATTATATCTTCTATAGTAGTATCCTATTTTGCAATATACTCTTTATAGGTCATACCCCCTATATCATTATTTTTATCGCCCTTATCAATGACTGTTGGCATACATATTTCTTCTCCTATTTGTAAATTATACACATTTACATATGGATTTAATCTAGTTATATCATTTAGTTTTACATCATATCTTTTAGATAGCTTATATAAGGTATCTCCCTCCTCTATAATGTATATAAATCCCCTGCATCTACCTAAGTTAGATTTATTATTCATATTCACAAGCAATTAAAATGTGTAAACAACCAAGCATTATATATGTTTATTTTTTGAAAGTATATTACTCCCTTATTTGTCAAAAAAACTTTATAGTTTTTTTATTGTATTTAATAACTTTTTCTCGTATAATGTAGAATGTTGTTGGATGTGTTTTTTCATATTATATGCAGCTTTCATCCCACAACATAATTTTTCAAGGAGGTGCGGTGTATTATACCGTTATAATATGAATTACAGATTAGGAATTGACGTAGGTTCGACTACCGTTAAGGTAGTAATAATTAATGACTCAAATGATATAATTTTCAGTGACTATAGAAGACACTTTGCTAATATTAAGGAGACTTTATCCGATTTAGTATCAGATGCCTTAACTAAGCTTGGAGATTGTACTATATATGCCAACATAACAGGCTCTGGTGGATTTGCTTTATCCACTGTATTGAATATACCTTTTTCTCAAGAGGTGGTATGTGTATCCAAAGCCCTTAAGGACTATGCTCCACAAACTGATGTAGCTATAGAACTTGGTGGCGAGGATGCAAAGATTATATACTTTACCAACGGCATAGACCAGCGTATGAATGGTGTATGTGCTGGTGGTACTGGTTCTTTTATAGACCAGATGGCTTCTCTATTACAGACAGACGCTACTGGTCTTAATGAATATGCTAAAGGATATGAAACCATCTACCCTATAGCTGCTAGATGTGGTGTATTTGCTAAGACAGATATACAGCCTCTTATTAACGAAGGTGCTACTAAGGAGAATCTAGCTGCTTCCATCTTCCAAGCCGTAGTTAATCAAACTATAAGCGGTCTTGCCTGTGGTAAACCTATAAAAGGAAATGTAGCCTTCTTAGGTGGTCCACTACATTTCTTATCAGAATTAAAGGCTGCCTTCATTCGTACCCTAAAGCTTACAGATGATGCCATAATTGCTCCAGATCATTCACAT
>CAZOUU010000329.1:0-1717 GCA_964583045.1 uncultured Lachnospiraceae bacterium
GATATCTGGTATATTAATAGGTGTTCTTGTATTCGAGATATTGAAGTCATCATTACAGTTCTTAGGTGTAGATACTTCATGGCAGTACATAGTTCAAGGTCTTGTAATAGTAGTAGGAGTAGCCCTTGATCTTAGAAAGTACTTAGCTAAAAAATAGGTTTATAAATAGCTAAATATAGATTATAATAATAGCGGGAGAGCAATCTTCCGCTATGTTTATATGGGGCTTGATTATAACATAGAAACGGGTACTATATAGCTGATAAAGAGGATAAGGAATTAGAGATATGTGTGGACTTATTAAAAAATTTATACAAAAATATAATAACGGAATAAGCATTAGAAATATCATATCTGTATCCTTTACGTTTATAACGTTTATAGTTATGATTTTATTAGGTATGGTTTTGTTTAATAGATTTGAAAGAACAGCTACAGGTTTAATTATAGAGAATAATAGCCAGCTAGTAGAACAAGCCAGCCTTAATATGGATTCTTATATAAAAAAGATGCTGCAGATATCTAATACTATGTGCTTTACAACCATTAAAAATACAGATTTATCAGAGGATAGCTTAGATGAATCTATGAATCTATTATATGAAGCTAATAAAGATAATATAGTCAGTATAGCCTGCTTTAACGAGGATGGAAGCCTAGTTAATGCGGCGCCTATTACAACTCTAAAACAGTCTGCAAGAGTGGGAAAATAAGAGTGGTTTGTTAATGCCTATGATACAGCGGAGAATGCACATTTTTCTCCACCCCATGTACAGAATATATTTGAAAATAGCAGTGACAGATATTATTGGGTAGTATCACTAAGTAGAGCGGTGGAATTAACCTATGATGGTAATCCTACCAGAGGTATTGTGTTAGTAGATATGAATTTTAGTGGAATAGAACAGTTATTTACTAAAATTAACAATGAAGGTCAAGGCTATATGTATCTTATAGATAATAATGGTGAGATTATATATCATCCTAAGCAAAAGCTTATATATTCTAATATATATGAAGAGAATAATATACAAGCGGCTAATTATGAGGATGGAAGTCACAGAGAGAGCTTTGATGGTGAGGACAGAGTAGTTATAGTTAAAACTATGGGTTATACAGGCTGGAAGATAGTTAGTGTAACTCCGGTAGCAGAGTTTACCAGTAATCTTCGACAGACTAGATTGTTTGTAGCTATTATAGTGGCCGTGGCTATATTTTTAATTATGTTTGCCAATTTATTTGTATCTAAGAAAATAGCAGATCCTATAATGCGGCTTGAGAGATCGGTAAAAGATTTGGAGAATGGTAATCTGAATTTAGATATATATATAGGTGGTTCTAAGGAGACACAGCATTTAGGTAGAACTATTAAATCAGTAGTTGCCCAATTAAGACAGCTAATGGAGGATATAGTAACGGAATAAGAGGGAAAGAGACATAGTGAGTTAGATGCTTTGCAGTCTCAGATTAATCCACATTTCCTATATAATACCTTGGATTCGGTTATATGGATGGTAGAAAGTGAAAGATATCAAGAGGCTATAGCCATGGTAACCTCCTTGGCTAATCTGTTTAGGATAAGTCTTAGTAAGGGTAAAAATATAATTACTGTAGAGGATGAGTTAAAGCATGCACAGAATTATCTAGATATACAGAAGGTTAGATATAAGAATAAGTTTGATGTAATTATGAATATACAGCCAGAGATATTACATTG
>CAZOUU010000330.1:0-1691 GCA_964583045.1 uncultured Lachnospiraceae bacterium
CAGGTAGATAATAGCAATAAACCTATGTCTATATATGAGGTTCACCTAGGAGCTTGGAAGAGACCAGAGGATGGCAGAGAGTTTTACAATTACCGAGAGATAGCAGTTAAGCTATCTGAGTATATGTTGGATATGGGTTATACACATGTGGAGCTAATGCCGGTTATGGAGCATCCCTATGATCCTTCTTGGGGTTATCAGGTTACAGGTTATTATGCACCTACTAAGAGATACGGAGAGCCTACAGATTTTATGTATTTTGTAGATTATATGCATAAACAAGGGCTAGGTGTAATTATAGATTGGGTACCAGCACATTTTCCTAAGGATGGAAATGGATTGGGTAGATTTGATGGTTCACCATTATATGAACATGGCGATGCTAGATTAGGAGAGCATCCTCATTGGGGTACCTATATATTTAACTATTCTAGAAATGAGGTTAAGAATTTTCTTATTGCCAATGCTTTGTATTGGGCTGATAAGTACCACGTAGATGGCATTAGAATGGATGCAGTTGCATCTATGCTATATCTTGATTATGGTAGAGAAGATGGACAGTGGATTCCTAATATATATGGTGGTAATGAGAATCTTGCAGCTATAGATATGATTAAGGAATTAAATACTGTTATGAAAGAGAGATATGCAAGCTGTATGTTAATTGCAGAAGAGTCAACAGCCTGGCCTATGATGACACATTCTATTGAGGAGGGTGGCTTAGGATTTGACTACAAATGGAATATGGGTTGGATGAATGATTTTCTTGGATACATGAAATTAGATCCTTTATTTAGAAAATATCATCATAATGAATTAACCTTCAGTATGGTATATGCATATAGCGAGAAATTTGTATTAGTATTATCTCATGATGAGGTAGTTCATGAGAAGGGTTCTATGATAACTAAGATGCCAGGAGGTTATGAGGATAAATTCTCTAATCTAAGAGTTGCTTATGGATTTATGATGGCACATCCAGGTAAAAAACTATTATTTATGGGACAGGAATTTGCTCAATTTACAGAATTTAATGAATCAACTGAGTTAGATTGGAATTTATTTGAATTTGATGCTCATATTATTATGAAGGATTATGTAAAGGCTCTTAATCATCTATATATAGAAGAACCAGCACTTTATGTTAAGGATGATGATCCAGAAGGCTTTGAATGGATAAACAATATAGCTGCTAATGAAAGCATAGTATCTTTTGTTCGTAAGAGTGATAAGGCAGAGGACACATTGGTAGTTGTATGTAATTTTACTCCAGTGGAATATGATAAATATCAGATAGGTGTTCCTTTAAGAGGTAAATATAAAGAGATATTCTCTAGTGATGAAGCTAAGTTTGGCGGTGAGGGTAAGAATAACAAGTTATTAAAACAATCTAAGAAGGAGACCTGTGATGATAGAGAAAATTCTATCACCATAACAGTACCGCCTCTTTCAATAAGTATATTTAAGTATATGGGTTAATAACTAAATGGAGGATATATGTATTATTCAATTAGGTTAGAATCGTTAGTAAGTACAGAATTTAATAATTTTATATCAACAGCTATTAAATGGTTGATGGATAAATCAGTAAAGGTATTGATTGCAGTACTATTTCTTGCAGTAGGGCTTAGATTAGTGGCATTTATTGTGAAGCTAACTAAGAAGTCTTTCGAAAGAAGAGAAGTAGATGT
>CAZOUU010000331.1:0-300 GCA_964583045.1 uncultured Lachnospiraceae bacterium
AGCCGGCCCCATATATATATCTTGCAGTAGCGGATAGACTTAATGTACACTATAGTAGATGTCTAGTGTTTGAAGATGTAACCAAAGGAATCCTAGCAGGCAAGAATGCAGGCATGAAGACCTGTGGTGTATATGATAAGTTTTCAGAATACGAAGCTGAAGCTAAACGTGAATTAAGTGATTATTACATTCATTCATTCGCGGAATTATTATAGTGTTAGATATACAAAGTAATTACAAACTATATTATAGAATTTGTATATAGACAATAAGGAGATAAATTATGAAAATTGCAGTTGT
>CAZOUU010000331.1:350-1625 GCA_964583045.1 uncultured Lachnospiraceae bacterium
GAGATTTGGTTAATTGCCAGACGAGAGGATAGAATGGATGAACTAGCTCTTAGTATTCCTAGTATGAGATTCAAAATACTTCCTTTAGATTTGACTAATGATGAAGATTTATTAAAGTATAAGTCTGCCTTGTTAGATGAGAAACCTAATGTAAGACTTCTAATCAATGCATCTGGATATGGTAAAACAGGACATTTTACAGATACAGATATATCAGATAGTGTAGGAATGATAGATTTAAATTGCTCTTCTTTAGTTAAGATGACCTATATGACACTTCCATATATGTCATGTCCTGGCAATATTATTCAGCTAGCTTCTAGTGCTGCGTTTATGCCACAACCAAGCTTCGCTATATATGCAGCAAGTAAATCCTTTGTTCTTAGTTTTTCAAGAGCTCTTAATGTAGAACTTCAAAATAGAGGAATTAAGGTGACATCAGTATGTCCAGGACCAGTCGATACAGAATTTTTTGGCATAGCAGAAGAAAAAGAGGATATAAAGATATATAAGAAGGTGGTTATGGCTGAGGCAGATAAGGTAGTAGAAAAAGCCCTTATTGATGCTAATTTAGGCAAGGATATGTCTGTATATGGTCTAGCTATTAAAGGACTTGAGGTCGCTAGTAAAACACTTCCTCATGGACCTATAATTAAGTTTATTAAATAATATATTAGGAGAATAAGATGGTTAAAGGCAGCTATGGATATTACAATAATTATAAAAAGAGAAAGGGACTATGGTCTTTAACATTTGCCATAGTAATTACTATTTTGGTAGCAGTATGCTTCATTATATATGGTACCAATAAGACTACTCTCATTGTTCCAGCAGTAGTATTGGTGTTACCATTTTCCAAATTTCTAATCGCCTATCTTATGGGCGCAAAATACACATCTATTTCCTCAGAGGATTACAAATTATTAGAAGACACATATGGTAATGATGATAGCGTCATTTTATTATATGATATGACTATAAGCACTGCTGAGACAGTGCTAGGTGTTCCTATTATAGCCTTATACGATGGCAATATATATTATATAGAGCATGCTAAGAATAATGCTAAATATAAGGCTATATTACGAAATGTATTTGCTCTTGCTATAGAGGATGCCCGATATAAGGATGAGTGTGAAAGTCATGAAGTATTAAACGTGTCTAAGCTAATAGAGTCCATAGATAATACTAGGGTAGAAGAGCCTAGGGATAATGCCAGTTTATCTATAAAAGAAAGGCTGCTTGTATTATGTCTGTAGCTAGAGAGGTTTTAAG
>CAZOUU010000332.1:0-1622 GCA_964583045.1 uncultured Lachnospiraceae bacterium
AATAGTTGTTGCAGGTTTATGTATACAAAATTTTTTATTCAATCCTATAGCTATTGGAGCTTACAAGTTCTTAATTCAGACAGACGTAGAAAATCCTTCACTAAAGTATTTAGGACATGGATTTAAATACAATTATTGGAGAGGTGTATTAACCTTATTTTTACGTAGTCTCTATACATTTTTGTGGACATTACTTCTTATTGTCCCGGGAATTATAAAGAGTTATGAATATCGCATGGTGCCTTATTTATTAGCTGATAGACCAGAACTTAGTACTAAAGAGATATTTGCCTTATCTAAGAAGTTGATGGACGGAGAGAAGTGGAATGCTTTTGTACTTGATTTATCCTTTATAGGATGGAATATACTATCTGTATTTACAGTAGGCTTGCTATTTATATTTTATGTAGCACCATATGAGTATTTAACAGATGCTCAATTATATATAACTTTAAAAAACAAAGAAAAATATATGTAATACATAAAATAAAGCTTAGGATTGAAATTATATCAATCCTAAGCTTTTGGTTATAAATAATATATTTACCAGATATATGGGGTCTTTTGATATACATAGTAGTTAAGCCAATTAGCATATAAGGTATTTGCATGACATCTCCAGGATTTTATAGGTTTGTTTTCTGGGTTATTATCTGGATAATAATTAACAGGAATATCAGGCTCGAGACCTCTCTCCATATCTCTTTTGTATTCTAAATCTAGAGTAAAGGTATCATATTCTGGATGTCCAGTAACAAATATATTTTTACCATCCTCAGCTATAATAAGATATGGACCTGTCTCATTAGAATCAGCAACAATCTCTAATCTGTCATCTGAGAGTATATCTTCTCTGGAAATACCGGTATTTCTAGATTGAGGAACTAGAAAAGAATCGTCAAAGCCTCTTACTAGCGGAGTCTTTTTATGGAAGGTATAGTGCTTATATACACCAGATATTTTCGTATCTAATATATGCTTTTTAATGCCATATCTGTAGTATAAGCCAGCTTGTGCTCCCCAACATATGTGAAAAGTAGAAGTAACATTTGTCTTAGACCAGTCCATTATATGAGTTAGCTCATTCCAATATTCTACCTCTTCAAAATCCATTAGCTCTACAGGAGCTCCAGTAATAATTAATCCATCATAGCGTATGTCTTTTATTTCATCAAAGGTAGTATAGAATCTTTCAAGATGGTTAGTAGATACATTCTTGGATTCGTAGGATTTGGTTCTGATAAAAGATACATTTACCTGTAAAGGTGTATTAGAAAGACTTCTAAGCAAATTAAGCTCTGTAGCTTCTTTAAGAGGCATTAGATTAAGAATAAGTAGGTTAAGAGGTCTTATCTCCTGAGATAAGGATCTATCTTCATCCATTACAAATATATTTTCTTCCTCTAGAATCTTTTTAACAGGTAAATCATTGTCTATACGAATAGGCATTTCGTTCACTCCTATCTATTATTAATATAGTTATTATATGGATAGTATTCTAACATATATAGTTTTTTTAATCAAACTAATCCATATATTACATTTAGAGTATAGATTATGGGAAAGTGTCTTGAGTTTCCGCAAAATGTAATTTCAAAAGAGATAACATCTCCTAAAGTACC
>CAZOUU010000333.1:0-1620 GCA_964583045.1 uncultured Lachnospiraceae bacterium
TATCTATGGACTTTGTGTCTGACATACTTGTTATAACACCTGCTCTTGATTCTGTCATTTGTAAAAAAGGCTGGTACACAATAAGAGATTACGAGAATTTTTATGGAAATATCAGTATCGATACCCATACTGATATTGTTAACCCAATAGTTAAATCTGAAAATGATAAGTACTGTATAATAATTCTTAGTGATATCAATTCACGTCTTGATAATTCTGTAATATGCATTCTTATTGATAAAACCTCATTTGCTAAATATTTTCAGCAAATGCAAAACGACCTAATACTGCATATAAATATTGAAATTGACGGTCAACAGCTCTATTACTACGATAGTAATGAAAATGGTTACTGTATATCTGTGCAAAATATTACACCTCATTATTTATCACTAGACATTACATACTCCGACTATGACGAGATACTTCTACCGGTACTCATCTATAGATTCATAATGCAGCTAATTATAGTTATACTAACATCTATAGTTCTTGCCTTGATTTTAACAGTTATTAATATACGTCCGCTAAATTTACTTCTAAAACAGTTTTCAGATGTTAAGTATAATTCTACTGTTGATGCATATAGATACATTAGTGATTTTGTTGATAATATATCATATAGCAATTTACAACTAAAAGACGAAAACAAGAGTCTCACTGAATCAGTATCAAATTTCTTTTCAGTTATGCACAATGAAATTATGTTCAGCATGCTCACAAACCCGGACTTTGATTTTAATGACGAGTATATTTGCAATAATATACCATGGATTAATGATAATCTTCCATTTGTTTTGGCTTTAATCGAAGCTAAGAGTCCTCATTTTGAATACGACATAAGTAGTCTTTCATTTCCTGAAGATAGCTTCTATCGCTTCAGTTCGTTTAGTATACTCGAGAGCGAACACTGTATAATATTTTGGTTTAGTGATGCGAAATCTGCTAAGTCAAAACGTGAACTGATACATTCTATGATCGATAAAGAGCTGTCTGGTGAATATTTCTTTGAGTTGTCCGATATCATGTACAAGACAGAAGATATGAGGGAATGTTATTTGCTGCACAAGCACAATATCAGTATGCAAAAACGTGTTAGTCTTGACCTTCCAATATCATTGCAGATTGAGTTAATAACAAAAATAAAGAGTAACAGATTTGAAGAGTGCTATCAGCTTATAAACGAGTCAAAACAGATCTATAAGCCTGAATCATTCTTGTTACTTCTACTTCGTATAGCACATGAATACGACATTGATTCTTGTGACACAATTATGCTGTATAAAAGGCACCTAGATGTACATCATTACTCTAAACTTTGGGATATTATAATAAGTTTTATAAGTGATATAATCACCACAATATGTATGTCAAAGCGCCAGCATTCTGCTGAAACGGCACAAATGATACGCGAGTTTATTGATGCAAATTATAGCAATCCCAATATATCTATAAAACTTTTGTCAAATAGGTTTGAGCTCGATGGTACACTTATATCTAAAATATTTAAGGCGGAAATGGGTGTTACCTTCACCGACTATCTGCTTGAACAGCGAATGAAGCTAGCACTGAAGCTTTTAGAAAACTCTGAAATGAGCTTAACTGCCATATCAGAGACTG
>CAZOUU010000334.1:0-1234 GCA_964583045.1 uncultured Lachnospiraceae bacterium
TATATCCTTACTACCTTCTAAATCCGCAATTGTTCTAGCCACCTTTAATATACGTTCTCCCGCTCTGGCACTAAGTCCAAGCCTGTCAAAGGCTTTTTTAAACAGTTCTTTATCCTTCTTACTGATATGACAATATAATTGTATGTCTTCATTAGTCATCTGCGAATTATATAGCTTACCAGTATCCATATACCTATGCTTTTGTATATCCACAGCATCTATAATGCGTTTTCTAATATCTCCAGAGCTTTCACCTGAATTTTCACTATATAATTCATCATACTTTACAGGCATAACCATTACACTTACATCTATCCTATCTAATATGGCCTTACTAACCTTATTTAAATAACGTTTTATCTGGGGTCTTGTACAACTGCACCTAGAAAAATCGGGGTAATTTCCACAAGGGCATGGATTCATAGCTGCTACTAGCATAGTATCTGTAGGATATGTGTAGCTTCCATGTATTCTTGATATAGTAACCTTTTTATCTTCTAAAGGCTGCCTTAAAACTTCTATAACATTTTTATTAAACTCTAAGAATTCATCTAGAAACAGCACACCATTATGAGCCAGACTAATCTCTCCTGGTCTAGGGTGTGTGCCTCCTCCTATAAGAGCCTTCTCTGATATAGTATGGTGTGGTGCTCTAAAAGGCCTTTTCAAGATTAATCCCTTGCTTTCATCCAGCATACCTGACACGCTATATATTTTTGTTATATCAATAGCCTCTTCAAAGGTAAGATCTGGCATTATAGAGGGCAAACATTTTGCCGCAAGAGATTTTCCTGAACCAGCACTACCCATAATCAATACATTATGTCTACCAGCCACCGCTATCTCCATAGCTCTTCTCATCGTCCACTGCCCTTTAATAAGAGAAAAATCGTATTCAAAAGTCTCCTTCTGCTTAAATATATTTTCTACATCTACCTTTATAGGTTCTAGGCTTCTATTGTCATTTAGATAATCTACTACCTCTGATAGAGTTTTACACCCTATAACATCTACCTCATCTATTATTCCTCCCTCTAGCCTGTTGCTATAAGGCACTATAAACCTATCTATGCCTTGGTTTTTACAATAATGTACTATAGGCAGTACACCATTTACAGAATTAATATGTCCATCTAGACTTAACTCTCCAATTATAACTATATTATTTAAATATTCCTGGGGGATGTATCCCATAGCAGATAGAATGGTAATTGCTATAGGTAAATCGAAGGAA
>CAZOUU010000334.1:1244-1608 GCA_964583045.1 uncultured Lachnospiraceae bacterium
ATTCGCCGGTGATAGATTCACCGTAATCTTCTTAGGTGGTAATATAAACCCTGCATTACGCAGGGCTGTTCTTACCCTCTCATTAGCCTCCCTTACTTCTGAGGCTAGAAATCCTACCATGTTAAACATAGGAAGACCTTCACTTACATCAGCTTCTACATGGATTAATAATCCATCTATACCTGACACTGCACAACTTAATACTTCGCTAAACATACTATTATCCTTTCACTCTCCAGGTGAAGGCATAAAATACCCTAAGGCAACAGTATATATTACACTAATAACTTCTTAAGCTCTGACATAAATGTATTTACATCTTTAAACTCTCTATACACAGATGCAAATCTAACATATGCAACCT
>CAZOUU010000335.1:0-1604 GCA_964583045.1 uncultured Lachnospiraceae bacterium
TCTTGGAACACTTACAGAGAGAGAGCAAAAGGTGTTAAGACTTAGATTTGGTCTTGATGATGGACGTGCTCGTACTCTTGAAGAGGTAGGTAAAGAATTCCATGTAACTAGAGAGAGAATTAGACAGATAGAGGCTAAGGCTCTTAGAAAACTTAGACATCCTAGTAGAAGCCGTAAATTAAAGGATTATTTGGAGTAAACTATGAGATTTATAGAATTATCTAAAAGGATGTACATGGTAGCATCTATGGTGGATAAGGGTGGTTCAGTAGCAGATATAGGTTGTGATCATGCATATGTATCCATATATTTAATAGAGCAAAATATAGCAGCTAAGGTTATAGCTATGGATGTAAGAACAGGCCCCTTGGATATAGCCAAGAAGAATATTAATAGCCATGGATTATCTGATAAGATAGAGGTTAGATTATCTGACGGATTAGAAAAATTATCTATAGGTGAAGTTAATACAGTGATTATAGCAGGTATGGGTGGGCAGCTCATTATAGATATAATAGATAGGGAATGTAGATTTAGTATTACAACCTCAATCAGAAATAGGTCTTGTAAGAGAGAAAATACATAGTTTGGGTTATACTGTTATTGATGAAGATATTGTGATTGACCAAGATAAGTATTACAATGTTATAAAATGCAGAAAACTTGAAAACACAGAGGAAATCCTTTGTAGTGAAGTAGCTATAAGATACGGTAAAATACTACTAGATAATAAAAATGAGGTACTGCTTAGGTTCTTGCATAAGGAGAAAAGTAGTTATGAAAATATATTAGATACATTGAGAAAAAGTAATAGTGAAAGTGCTACTAGACGAATAATAGATATAGAAAAAGAAATGGATATTCTTAAGGAGGCATTAAAATACTATGACATGTAGAGAGATAATGGACATATTAGAGGAGCTGTCCCCGAAGTGCTATGCAGAGGAATGGGACAATGTAGGTCTCTTAGTAGGCAGGCCAGATAAAGAAGTACATAGAATTATGATTGCATTGGATGCAAATGAGAGAGCTATAGTAGAAGCTATAAAGATGGGTGCCGATTTGCTTATTACTCATCATCCTATTATTTTTAAAGGCATTAAAGCTATTAACGATGATTCACCTCTAGGCAATAAGATAATGGGGTTAATAGAAAATGGCATTAGCTGCTATGCGATGCATACCAATTTTGACATATGTGGAAGTATGGGGGATGCAGCAGCGGATATAATAGGCTTGAATGTAACCGATAGTATAGAGCTATCGTCCTATGATAGGGAGGATAAAAAAGAGATTCCTAAAGGTATAGGCAAGATAGGTTATATGGATAAGGGTATGAAGCTTAAGGACTTAGGCGCGCTTGTTAAAGAAAGATTTGCATTGGATAATGTGAGTATATATGGTGAGGATGATAGAACAGTAATTAAGATAGCTATATCTCCAGGCTCAGGAAAGAGTATGATAGATACTTGCATTAAGAAGGGATGTCAGGTGCTTATAACGGGTGACATAGGTCATCATGAGGGCTTAGATGCAATGGACGCTGGTCTATCTATTATAGATGCAACACATTATGGCTTAGAGCATATATTTATTGAGTATAT
>CAZOUU010000336.1:0-1601 GCA_964583045.1 uncultured Lachnospiraceae bacterium
GGGCTATCACATATGGTATACCATTTAATCTCTCATCCTCAAACATCTTTATAGGCTTTTGAGGATCAATAGTACATACCATATCAGGTGTTATCCCTTGATTCAGTAAATATACAGCTGCCCTATCTACAGCTATAATAAGTGCCTTATTCTTAGCTCTCTTTAATTCTTGTACATTCTTCTCTAATGATGGTCCAGCTGCTACTACTATAGCCGGCATATCTCTATCGAATCTACCCATAAAATCTGCCGAAGTTGTAATAAAGGGCAGATACTTAAGATTATCCACTGTATTTCTCATAGTTGCCTCTGCAAAATGCACCAAGGTATCTTGTTCTGCCTTTCCTGCAAATTGCATCTCTTCACATCTATCTATGAATACAGGTTCAGAATAATAAATTTCATCTGATTCATCTGTTTTATCTTTATACAATTCATAATACTTAGGAACTACTAACTTATATAATAATTTCCAATTCACATATCGTATCTTTGTGGTTAGCCACACTTGAAAGAAAGTCATATTATAGCCTTCCACAAATAGAGATATCTTATCATTGGATAATATATCCCTAATATCATAATTATGTAATACATACCTAAAACTTTCTGGACTTGGTTCATAGAATATATATCTTTCCTTTTGCTTATCCATATCTAATAAAGCTCTAGCTAGCACTCCATTTCCAAATCCCACTACAAATATCTGAGTTCTAGGATCTATGTCTTCACATGGCTTAATAAACCTCTTAGCCTCTGCCATAGGATTATAAGTACTTGCCATATTATATTCTACTCCATCCAGTGTAATAACAAGTGCTTCATCTTCTGTCTTAGTAGTCTTAGCTGATACTGTTATCTTATCTTCGTCCTGTTCATGCTTAAGTATAGCTTCATATAATTCCCATTTGTAATCATGCTCTTTTATACATGCTATATTATTTTCATAATATGACATAACAATCCCTCCATGCTAATCTATATACTCATCTATATTATCTAATAGCTCATACTGCAATACATCTCCAAGCATAGTTCCATCTTGTGATTCCATAGCCTCTAGTATAAGTCTTAGTATATTAGTGTAATTTTCTTTTTTATCCGCTGATACTGTATCAGCTATCTGTGCTAATACTGGTAATACTTCACTTATTTTGGAGATTGCCATCAATATATCTCCATTATAAGCTTCCTCTATTATTCCTTCTATATCTGCTATTAATGTAATTTTATCCATTATACTCTCCTCCCATAACTGGTCTTAGATACAAATAAAGCTGGCCCGAAGGGCCAGCCCTATATGCAATAATCTTACTTGATTACTGAAGTAATGATAATACGCCTTGGTTAGACTGGTTAGCTTGTGCAAGCATAGACTGTGCAGCCTGTTGTAAGATGTTAGACTTACTGTAGTTAACCATCTCAGTAGCCATATCAGTATCACGAATACGTGATTCAGCTGACTGTAAGTTCTCAGAATAGTTCTCTAAGTTATTAACAGTGTACTCAAGTCTGTTCTGAACAGCACCTAACTTAGATCTTTGTGCAGATACTTTTTTAATAGCTTCAGTAACGGCTGACATAGTAGCTGATGCTTTACC
>CAZOUU010000337.1:0-1600 GCA_964583045.1 uncultured Lachnospiraceae bacterium
AAAATATGGTGAAACCGTTCGTGTTGTAGCTATGGGTGATTTCTCTATAGAGCTATGTGGTGGTACTCATGTATCTAATACAGGTACTATATCTACCTTTAAGATTATATCAGAGACGGGTGTAGCAGCTGGTGTTAGAAGAATAGAAGCTCTTACAGCTAAGGGCGCCTTTGATTATTATAAAGAGCTAGAGGATGAGCTTCATAAGGCGGCTAAGGCAGCCAAGACTGAACCTGCTAAGCTATATGATAAGATAGAGGCTATGATGGCTGAAATCAAGGTTTTATCTAGTGAAAATCAAAAGTTAAAGGCTAAGCTGGCTAATGAATCTGTGAGTGACGTAATGTCTTCAGTAGTAGAAGTTAAAGGTGTTAAGGTATTACCTGTAAAGGTTAAAGATGTAGATATGAATGCATTACGTAATTTGGGAGATCAATTAAAAGGGAAATTAGGTAGTGGTGTAGTTATATTAGCGTCTGATATAGAGGGTAAGGTCAACCTTATTACTATGGTTACAGAGGATGTAATGGTGCAGGGTGCTCATGCAGGTAATCTTATTAAAGAGATAGCTGCTCTTGTAGGTGGCGGCGGTGGTGGTCGTCCTAATATGGCACAGGCTGGTGGTAAAAATCCAGCAGGTATAGACGCTTGCCTAGAAAAAGCAGTAGAGGTTGTAGGAAATCAATTAAATTAATGTATATGGAGACATACTATTAGGCATGTCTCTAATTTTGCGAAGGGTATATATGACAAAAATAAGAAATTTACTTATTACAATATTTATAATGTCTATCATATTAGCTGCAGAGATACTTAGCTATAACTACCTATATCTGCCTAGTAAGGTAGTAGATACTATGGCACAGGTAGATAGTTTCACTGATAGTATGAATACTATAAGCACTGATACTACTACTGAAGCCACTACACAAGAAGCTACAGCTATTACACTTACTGGAATAGGGGATATAATGATGCATAAATGGCAGATGGAGAGAGGCTATGATGCTACAACAGATACTTTTGATTTGTCTGATACATTTACTTATATAACTCCTTATCTTAAAAATAGCGATTATACAGTTGGTAATCTGGAAACTGTATTTGCAGGTAAGGGTAATGGTTCAGCGGATACTTTTCATGGATATTCATGTTTTCCTGCCTTCAACGCTCCTGAGAGCTTTGCTTGGGATATAAAGTCTGCAGGAGTAGATTTACTTGGAACCGCTAATAATCATTCCATTGATTCATATGTAAAAGGTGTATATACCAGCTTAGATTACATAGATGCTACAGGTCTTGAACATGTAGGTACTGCTAGAACCTTAGAAGAGCAGCAAGAGCAGACTATAATAGATGTAGAGGGCATCAAAGTAGGCTTTGTAAGCTATACCTATGGTCTGAACGGAAATGTATTACCTAGCGATAGTTCTTTTGCTGTAAATACCTTAGATAATTATAGCGAAGAAAAAATAAGTAAAATGTGTACGGAGATAGCTAAGCTTAAAAGCTCTGGTGCTGATATAGTAGTTGCTATATTGCATCTGGGCACAGAATATTCCACTGTTCCTGATTCCTACCAAAAAGATGTAATTAATAA
>CAZOUU010000338.1:0-1585 GCA_964583045.1 uncultured Lachnospiraceae bacterium
ACTTCTGAGAATAATGATGCAGAAAAATCAAAGAATACTATAGAGGAATCAAGTAAAGCTGATTCAAATGGTAATGATAACGAGGAAGATAAAAGAGCGAATAAAACTGACAAAGATAATGATGTAAAAGCTAGTAAAAATACAGAAGAAGAAATTGTAGGGGATACACAAGATATAGAGGAGATGGAAGAAGATACAGAGGAGAGCAAGGACAATAAAAAAGAAGTAGGCAAAAAAGACAAAAAAATCTCAAAAGGTTTATGGGTATGGATATGCAGTGGAATATCTGTTCTAATTCTTATTATAATCATAGGTCTATATATGACTCGAAGAAAAAATAATAAGGACGGGGAGGATATCCAAGATGAAAATAATACAGAAGATTAAGGCAGCCATCTGTTGGTTGCTTATTATAGCTATGTTTGTAGAGGGGATACACATAACTGAATATAGATGGGCTATGGGTGAAGTATTTGCAGCAGAAGCTACTAATTCCATAATAGGGGAAGTATTAAGCACCACTAAAGATGCAGAGGTATATAGCTATACTATACTTAATTCGGGACATTAACAGAAAATATAAAGATAGAAGGGAATGCATATCTGCCAGAAGGAACCTTGGAGTTAGCAGGATATTCGCTAACAATAACAGGTGATTTTATTCAAAATGGTAATGTAGTAATAGATGGTGGACAAGCTATTGTATATGGAGATTACCGAATCCAGAGTATAGTAGATGAGTATGTGATAGAAGGTAGTGACCCAAAAGAAGCTACTATATATGCCGAGACTGATGGAACATTATGCTACAAAAGTAATGCCAATATCATAGTAAATGGAGATTTTGTAACACAGTCTAAAACTAGTCATAAGGATATGCTAGAACAGGGTTCATTAATCATAGGTAAAAGTCTATATCAGATAGGAGAAGATATAGATAACTTCAATCTAGGTGCAGATTTCAATATATATATAGGTAGTAATGGAACCGAAGAGGATGTGCCACAGATATGTATAGAGGATACCAAGAACAATAGTCTAAGCAAGGTATATTCCAGTTATTCTCAGGGTGTAGAGATAGTAGGAGAAGAGGTAAGAGCAAATGTAGCAAATGGTGCTTTTATAGGATATTTCTATGTGGATAATAGTTGTATAGAAAAAAGTGAATACATATATATGACAACACCATGTATACTAGGAGATTTACAGGTATCAGGTACAGCTAACATTAATTTATCAGGCGAGGTTCATATAGCTGGTAATGTAACAATAGCTAAGGATATGTACATATATAGTAAAACTATAATAGATGGAGGTCACCTAATTGTAGATGCCTCAAAAATAAACATAGGCAATTATGATGTAGAGGTAAATGATGGAAGTATAGCTATACAAAACGGAGGAAAGCTTACTACAAAGAACCTTACCTATACAGATGGAGGTAACGCGACATTAGGTATAACAGGTGCAAACAGTACTTTATCAACTGGAAATCTGTACATAGGTAGTAATGCAGCTAGTGGAGTAATAGACAATGGTATCATAGAATTATCAGGTAATCTAACTGTAAAAAATACTGGAACAG
>CAZOUU010000339.1:0-1581 GCA_964583045.1 uncultured Lachnospiraceae bacterium
TACGAATACTTCCTATTAAACAAACCTAAAGGTGTGGTGTCTGCCACAACCGATAACTTACATAAGACAGTTATAGACCTTATAACTACTCCTCACAGAAAAGATATATTTCCTGTCGGTCGATTAGACATAGATACCGAAGGTTTACTTCTTATTACAAATGATGGCGAACTAGCCCACCAATTATTATCTCCTAAAAAACATATAGATAAAACCTACTATGCCACTATAGATGGTCCTATCTCTTCTAATGATATATTAGCCTTTAGAAAAGGTCTGGATATAGGGGAGGCGTCTACAACACTTCCTGCCATTTTGGAAATAGTAGATACATATATTTCCGACTCTAACCCTGTTACTTCCTATACCAATATAACAGTTACTATACACGAAGGCAAATTTCACCAAGTAAAGCGTATGTTTAATGCTATCGGTAGAAATGTATTATACCTAAAGAGATTGTCTATGGGAAATATAGTTTTGGACGATACTCTCAAACTAGGAGAATACCGTCCACTTACTGACGAAGAAATAGCGAATTTAAAAACACATTAGCTATATGCTTTTATCCTCTAGATAGCTTCTCATATTTTTTAATGCTGCTTTTTCCAAACGGCTTACCTGTGCCTGAGATATAGCTATCTCATCTGCTACCTCTGTCTGTGTCTTTCCGTCAAAAAATCTTAATTTAATTATATTATATTCTCTATCATTAAGTCGTTTCATTGCTTCTCGTAGGGACATGTGCTCTATCCAATTATCTTCTTTATTGTGCTTATCACTTACCTGATCCATTATATACAAGGTATCTCCGCCCTCCTGATATATAGGCTCATATAATGACATAGGTGTGGCTATAGCATCCATAGCTATAACTACTAGTTCTTTTTCTACTTCTATCCCTTTAGCTATCTCTTCTATAGAAGGCTCTTTATCATATTTTCTTGTGAGCCTTTCCTTTTCATATATGGCTTTATATGCTATATCACGAAGCGAGCGGGATACTCTTATGGCATTATTATCCCTTAGATATCTTCTACACTCACCTATAATCATCGGTACTGCATAGGTACTAAACCTCACGCCCAGACCGGTGTCAAAATTATCTATAGCTTTTATAACTCCTATACAGCCTACCTGAAATAAATCATCTGCATTTTCATTACTGTTGGAAAATCTTTGAATTACACTTAACACTAATCTTAGATTACCCTTTATAAATAACTCTCTAGCTTCCTTATCTCCTTCATTTATGCGAGTAAACAATTCATCTTTTTCTTCATTGCTAAGTAGTGGCAATTTCGAGGTGTTAACACCACATATCATTACTTTGCTTAGTGCCATTTGTTGTTCCTCCTTAAGTATATCTCTATACAAATAAGGTTTTACAAATGGCTAGATATTTATACCAAGTATCACTCTACATATTCTTCCTTTTTATCCCATTCTAGTCATTTCACGTCTAAGTCGCTTTATTATTTTCTTTTCTAGTCGGGATATGTAGGATTGGGATATACCTAACATATCTGCCACTTCTTTTTGCGTGCGTTCTAGTCCATCAGGTGCGGATAAGCCGTATCG
>CAZOUU010000340.1:0-1570 GCA_964583045.1 uncultured Lachnospiraceae bacterium
AGACATTCAAATAAAGGCTTTACTTTTATAGAATTATTAATCGCAGTCGCTATTATATCAGTGCTTATGTTGGGACTGAGTCAGTTTATTGCATCGACAGTTAAGATATATAATTCAGCTAATTTTTCTAACAAAGTGCAAAATAATGCACAGGATACCTATGATAGAATAACAGATAGCATTATGCAGGCACAGAGCATAAAGGTGTTAGATAAAAATGGCATGGAGTATTCCAAAGATGCTGATGATCAAGGATTAACTCCAGACAAGAAATTTGATTATGATGAAGGTAGTGGAGTTATATATATGCTGGATGGTTCAAAAAACAAGATAGGTTTTACCTCGGCAAATGGAAATGTGATGCTTTCCTATACAGCGTTAACACCAGATCCTGTTACCGGAGAATATATGGACATAACTAATATAAAGATTATGTACGCAGGAGAAACTAGCTATAAGACAGTGGATTATTATTTTGATGAAGCAGAAGGTAAGATATATACTTTAATAAAAGATGATGTATTACCATTTGATATACCTGATTCAAGTAGTCCTGATTATGCAGATTATTTGTCAGCAAAGAAAAACTCAATGGTATTTGCCAGCGGTATTAGTTCTTCTAGTATGCTGTGTTCAGGCGTAAAGAGCTTTAAGATGATAGCTGATGCAGAGGGTAACTGTCTGGGATTAAAGATAGAGTTTGAAAACAGAGGTAAGAAATACACTTCTGATGGTATGGCTAAGATAAGAAATAGTAATGTATTAAAAAGATTTAGATACACAGATGAAAAGAAAACAAGTTAAGAGAAAGGGAGAAAAATTATGTTTAAGAATAAGAAAGTAATATTTATATCAATATCATTAGTACTTCTTATGGCATTAACTGCAGGAATTGTCTCTTTTTCTCTAAAGAAGAGTTCGGTTGGTGTAAAAGATAAGGAAGATGCAGCCGGTGGTAGTAATGTAGCAGATAATTATATGACTATAGTAGATAGAATTATAGAGTTAGCTAATTCTTCAGACCCAGCGGTTATAGCTGACCAAAAAGATGTATACAAGGTAGTAGAGATTGTACCAGATGGTACATCAACTACAGGCACCGCTTTACAGAAATTTGTTAATGAGTATGGTGCAGCAGGTTTTGCTAAGATGGTATTAGTTAATAATGCTACTAAAGGTGGTAAAATGCCATCAGGAAAGATATCAATTAATACCTATAATATATCTGATTTACAAGCTATTGTTGAAGCAGCTAATTCGGCAGAAGGCTCTAGTGGAGATAATGTAGGTGTATTAAATGATGCAGACTTGATTTATTTATCTTGTAATCCAACTAATACATATTCAGGAAATAATGATATACCAGAGGTTGTATATAACTTCTTACGTACTTACTCAGTAGGTAAGGATAAACCTATTATGGTAGATTATACTACTGACATAGCAGCGGGTGGTGAGGAAGCAGCCAAATTAAAGGTGAATACATTAGTAACAAATGTATTTGAAGACATTAAGTTAAAGACTGCAACAACTCCATGGACAGGTATTTGGACGGCAGATAGCTTTAAAA
>CAZOUU010000341.1:0-1558 GCA_964583045.1 uncultured Lachnospiraceae bacterium
ATCATACCCCATATCAGATAATAATCTAGTGAGAGTTCCTGTGCCGCATCCTAGATCTGCTATAGTGCCTGAAGTAATATGGTATTCATCTAATAAACCTTTTATATAATGGCACCAATCTGAATATGGTATATTGTCCATAAATTCGTCGTAGACGGCAGCAAAACTAGTATATGAATTCATAATATTTTCTCCTAATTGTTAGCTTCATTTAAACTAAATAATTATAACTTTCTTACTATGTAAATGTCAATTGATTTTAGAGTTTTCATATAGTATAATCACAAGGCAGAGGGTGTATTATGAAGAAGAAAAGAAAATTAACAATAAGAAAAATATTTTTAAAAAATTCTATAGGAGTACTTATTCCGCTAATCATATATTTTATTATAATGTTTGGCATATTACAGCTATTTCCTATAACCTATAAGATTATGTGTTATAACGTGGAGACTATAGGGGATATAGAGAGATGTGAAGAGAAGGGTAATACAAAGCTAGAGCTGTCGCATGGTGAACTTACCTATACTGGATATGATTATTATGAGAATGATAAATTAGTAGGGGCTTACTATATAGGAGAGATTAATGAAGATGGTGTATTTTTTCTGGTTAAGACTAATAATCCTATCCCTACTATTGAATCAGGGGTTATAAGATGCAAGATACTTAGTAATAGTTCTTCTTATGATGGACTTGTTGGTCAAATAGAAAAGGATTATGGCAGTGTTAATTTAGAGAATAATTTTTATAAGAGCATACTAAGCGAAGTGGATTATCCCTATATTGAGACAGCATTAGCATTTGCTGTTATATATTTTCCTATGGCATCTGCGGTGTTTTTGACAGTTATGTGTATAATATGGTTGAGGATACCAGAATCACATCCGTTATCTAGACAGCTCCTACACTTTGGAACAGATAAGCGAGGCGTTATAGAAGAGCTGGATAGTCAGATGAACTATGGACTATTATTAAAGACTAAACATTTTATAGTTACAAAAGAGTATTTGATAGTTACGACCTGGTATAACACAGAAATAGTTAAAGCAGACTTTGTTAAGTACATATCAAAACATATTATTGTAAAGAGAAATACAAAAGAAAAGAGGAAAAATAGATGTGTAATTACATTATCTAATCCGGAAAAAATGTATTTTGAACATATATTTAAAGATGAAAGAGAAGTAGATGAGATGTTAGATATATTGGAAAAGCAATGTACTAATATGGTTAGAAATGAGTAATACATAGTATCAAGTATATTACTTAGTAATTATATAGTTACAATAAAATGAGGTGTAAAGACACCTCATTTTATTGTGCATTATATCTAGAAATCTAGTTTATCTTGATCCTCTAATACATCTGGATCCTCTGATACATCAGATAGACCTTGATATTCGTAACCTTCTGGCTCGTCTGTCTTAAGCTCTGTCATATCATCAAAAGAAATAGTTGGGATAGCCCCCGAATTATCGGAAACGGCTTTTTCAGGCTCTGTGGCATCCTCTAAACTGGGAGTAGAATTGCTATCTTCAGTAATGGTCTCAGCATC
>CAZOUU010000342.1:0-1555 GCA_964583045.1 uncultured Lachnospiraceae bacterium
ACACATTGAATCAAGTTACTATGTGCTTTACAACAGCAGTTAATCCACGTCAAATTAACACCATTTCGCTTAGAACAGACATAGAGTATATGCTATCAACATAAGATTTCATCGGAACACTCCTTCATAATCTCATAACAATAGCAGAATTTATTGTGACAGAATAAGAGAGAATCATTTCGATTTTATTGTACGTGGAATCGACGCTTATATGGATGATATGACTTACAGTTATTATCGTAACATGATAAGACGAAATCAAATCAATTTCATTGTTACTGGAATCAAAAACACCCAGACTCAATTAAGAATCTGGATGCAAATTATTAACTAAATAACGAAAATCCATGTCTTGTTTTATTATCTATATCGTCGTGAATTGAAACACTTAATTCTTTCTTTTCTATATTATACGATAAATATAGGAAAAAAGTCATTCCATCTTTCTCATATGAATATATAGCATCTATCGTATAACCATTATAATAATAAGGCTCTTTACACACTTTTCCCTCACTGATATTAAAACTATAATTATATAGATTATCACTTCCCTCTACTGCTTCTAAAATGTTAGGAAGCCCATTCTGTAACCAATATGGCTGATAAAGTCCGTTTGTACTTGTTTCTCCTTCAACTCTCAATGTATTATTCACATATGAAATATTACATTTCGTATTTTCCATATAATCAGAAGTATAGTCCCCTATAAGTACTGAATCTTGTGATATCACATTTGATAAAACATCATCTGCATTTTGTATATCCATTTTTCCATTATCACCTCTATCCTCAAGTTCATAGAGCATATAAGTATCTTTTGCAGTATTATATCCCAGCTTGTAACTCAATACCGTATTACATGGAATTTCTCTAGCAGATGATGTATTAGTATCATCCGTTATTGTATACAATAATTCACATTGACCTTCATAATAACCATCCTCATCAGGTTCAGTATTTAGCCATGACTTTTCAACTGTATAATCTGTAACCTTATATTTTGTACTCATAAAGTTGCTCTCATAATATCTTTTAAGACCTATGCTATTAATATATTCTGAAGTTTTATCCAAGAGCCAAGACTTCTCACATAGATGGTCTTGGTAATAACGAGTGGATGCACCATTTCCACTATACATACTGAAACTTGGTGCTTTCCTATCTGATATTGCATAATCAACCATATTGCAATAGACAGTTCCTATAGACTTAGCCACTTCATCAGAATCTGCTTTACTAAAATAATCCTCCTCATTTAAAGAGTTGTTTTCCGCTTCAGTGCTTACACTCTCTTCAGTACTTACATTTTCTTCATTATTCATTTTCTCTGTTGTGGATTTCTCTGTTACTTCTTTATCAGAACTACAAGCAGTCACAGAAAATATCATAGTTGCAAGCATCACACCTGCTAAAATCTTCTTTTTCATAGTATCCTCCTAAACGTAAAATCTTACCCCTATTGTAACGTATAGACGTAAATTTGTCAACTTATATTTACCTTGAGTTTCCGTAGTTTTATCCACAAGCCTCATAGATAATGCGTTTTTTTATA
>CAZOUU010000343.1:0-1544 GCA_964583045.1 uncultured Lachnospiraceae bacterium
GCTATATATTTTTATATAATACTTACTATAATTTTAATCAACAGTAGTAATTATACACTAGCCAATCTATAAAATGCAATAGCTATATATCCATATTAATAATCGAAATGCATAGAATCGTTATAATATGCTCCCCATGTCAATCCATATTTTTCGCAAACTCTTACTATAGTACCACCTTCATATATAGTCTTGGCTTTAGCTTGTTTTTGAGCAACAGAACCTTCTGGCATAGCTGCCCACTCAGCATAAGTCTTTCCTGGTGCCCTATTAGGATTATAAGCTGGATTTATATCTATAGCACAACCATAGGCATGATTAGATAGCTTAGAAGTATTGTTTACATTTGCTCTATAATTATAACAATAGAAGCCATCACTTATTATTGGTTTATCCGGAGAATTATATATCTCGTTAAACATATTAAAGATATGTTTTGCAATATATTTATTCACTGTTAATTTTCTCATCTTAGTAACCTTAGTCATACTACTTCTACTTTGAAAATCCCATGTAGGTACAGTAATAGTAGTTTGCCAGCTATCTGCCACTTCTTTTGTTACATTATCAAGACCTCTACCATTTGATATAACATTCACTCTATCATAGTAGCTAAGATTACCTAAATCATTTCCATCATAATACGGAGACAAATAACTACTTGTATACATTATCCCTGGATAGCTACCCTTCGGTACAAGCATAACCTGTATACCTTCTAATCGTTTAGAGAATGCCGCAGTACCTGCGCAGCTACCATTTCTTGCCCAACCAAGCCAACCATAAGATTGTACGTGAACTCTATAATATACATCATAATGCTCAGCTACTTCACCATATAATTGTATCTGTATAGCCTCTAATCGTTTAGACTCTCCACTTGTTCCACTTAGCTGTCCATCTTTAACCCAATCTAGCCAACCTTTGTTTTGAACATGTGTTTTATATTGTACTCCACCTCTATATCCAGTGTTACCTAAAGCTATATATATAGCTTCAAGTCTTTTAGATTCTCCACTGGTTCCACTTATGGAACCATCACATACATTTGCCTGATCACCATATGTCTGCACGTGAGTTCTATAATTAATCAATCCACTAATACCACTAGCATTTTTCCCTATCTCTATATAAGAACAAGCTGTACTTTCTGTAAATGTATCCTCTTTAGCTACAAGTTTTATCTGTATAGCCTCTAATCTCTTAGATTGTGATGCTGTTCCTGCTGGTGCTCCATTCTTTGCCCAATCTAACCAACCATAAGTCTGTGCATGAACTCTGTAATAGATATCATAATGTTCAGCCACTTCACCATATAATTCTATTTTAATGGCTTCTAATCTCTTAGATTCACCCGCTGTACCACTCATCTGTCCATCTAATGACCATGGTCTCCATCCATAGTTTTGTACATGTGTTGTATATTTTACACCACCAGCATATTCCATGCCTGCAAGATTAATCCATATGCCTTCTAGTCGTTTAGAAGAACCTACTGTACCCGCCGTAGTTCCATTACTTACCGGGAGTTGATTTCCAAGGTT
>CAZOUU010000344.1:0-1539 GCA_964583045.1 uncultured Lachnospiraceae bacterium
CCAGATATAAGGGGATATATGAACGGGAATTATTAGATAAGGAGGTCTATGTTTTGGGACTATTTTCGGATTTAGATAAGATGGGAATAAAGCAGTTTAAAGATAAGGGCTTATATGAGGATAAAAAAAAGGAAGCATTAGCTACTAATAAGGTAAATGAGGTAGTTAAAAAAGAACCAGAGAAATTAACTGAGGCAGATGTACTATTTGATAAAGGTTACACTTGTCCAGTGTGCGATCATGAATTTAAGGTAAAGACTGTTAGAACTGGCAAAGCAAAGTCTTGTGGTCACGATACAGATTTAAGACCTAGATATGAATTAACAGATCCGTTAAAATACGATGCTATAGTATGCGATAAATGTGGCTATTCATCTCTTACCAGATTCTTTCCACATCTTACTATTAATCAGATGAGAAAGATAAGAACAGAGATAAGTAGCGGATTTTCAGGGATTGATAACAACAAAGAAGTATATACCTATGATGATGCTATAGTAAGACATAAACTGGCATTGGCTTGTTGTATTGTAAAGGGAGCTAAGTATAGTGAGAGAGCCTATACCTGCTTAAAACTAGCTTGGTTAATTAGGGGAAAATACGAAGCTTTGCCTGAAAATGATATTAGAATAGATGCCCTTAAGGATGATGAAATAGAATGCTTAGAAAACGCATATGAAGGTTTTGTTTCAGCATTTTCAAATGAGACATTTCCGATATGTGGTATGGATGAGATGACTATTACCTACTTAGTGGCGGAGTTGGCTTTTAGATTAGGTAAATATGAAGAATCACTTAAGATGCTTGCCAGAGTCTTAGTGGCTAGAACTGCCAGCAGAAGAATAAAAGACGAGGCACTTGATTTAAAAGACAGGATAAAAGAAAAATTAGAAAAAAATAATGGAAAGTAAAATGTAATTTATATTATTAGATTATGTTTAAAAAAGAGGGGTAATTGCTTTGATAAATCATAATAAATATATATATATAATGTTATCAAGAACATCTACGGTTCCATCAAGACTGATTACAGCATATACTAGAGAACCCTATGCCCATACATCCATTGCATTAGACTTACAGCTCAACGAGATGTATAGCTTTGCGAGAAAAAGAATACATAATCCTATAGACTGTGGCTTTATATATGAAGATATAGAAACAGGTGTATTTGGCAGAGATAAGGGGACTATTTGTAGTGTATATGCATTGCCAGTAACAGAAGAACAATATAAGAATGTTATAAAAGAGATAGATATATTTAAACAATTTCAACCCGACTATTCCTATAATTTTACGGGTATAGTGGGTGTTATGGTGAATAAACCTATAGTTAGAAATAATAAATATTTTTGCTCGGAGTTTGTAGCTTATGTACTAGATAGAAGTGGTATTAAACTATTTGATAAACATAACTCTTTGGTTAGTCCTAGTGATTTCAGACTATTACTAGAAGATAGAAGGATATTTGATGGATTATTGATAAACTATAGAAAACATGTATCTAAATTTACAGAAGAAGAGATAGAGGAAGTATTA
>CAZOUU010000345.1:0-1529 GCA_964583045.1 uncultured Lachnospiraceae bacterium
GAGGGCTTTATTAGTAGACAATTAGTGGAAACTCATCAGGGTACCAAGGTTATTACACAAGTGTTATCTGTTGTTTTACCGAATACTGAAATAGTATTTCCTAAGGGAAGCAATGTATCAGAGTTTCGAAAAAAATATGAACTTCTTAAAGTTAGGAATGTAAATGATTTTCATCATGCACAAGATGCATATTTAAACGTAGTAGTTGGTAATGCCTATCTTGTTAAATTTACTAGAACCCCATTTAACTATATCAAAGATTATAGAAGAGATAAAAATAGATATGCATACAATATGGACAAAATTTTCAATAGAACTATAGAACGTAATGGTGAAGTGGCATGGATAGCGGCGGATAAAGAAGAACATAGTGGAAGTATAGTAACTGTAAAAAAGGTTATGGGTCGAAATACGCCGTTGATGACAAAAATGAATTTTGAAGCACATGGTGGTATAGCAAATCAAACTTTATATAGTGCATCGAAGGCTAAGAATATAGGATATCTACCTCTAAAGACATCAGATAGCCACATAAAAGATGTAACTAAATATGGTGGAATGACTAACATATCTACGGCATATTATTTTCTTGTTGAACATAAGGTTAAGGACAAGAAGGTAAGGACTATAGAGATGGTGCCTATATATTTGAAAAACTATATAGAGGAATCAGATGAGCATCTTATAGAGTATTGTATTAATACATTGAAATTAGTTAATCCAGATATAAGATTAAAGAAAATAAAGATGCAATCTTTAATAGATTATAATGGGTTTAAGTTAAATATTACTGGAAGAACAGGAACACGACTAAGGGTAAAAAATGCTATGCCATTATGTATTAATCAAAAGTGGATTACATACATTAAAAAGTTAAATAATTATATGGAAAAGGGCTTAGAAGAGGGAGATATAACAGAATTAACTAAGGAGAATAATATAGAATTATACGACATATTGCTTGATAAACACATAAACGGAATATATAGAAAAAAGCCAAATGCATTATCTGGCAAAATGACAGTGTGGAGAGAGAAATTTGTAAATGGTAGATTAGAGGAGGAGGTAGAGGCATTAGTAGAATTGTTGAAGATAAGCCAGTGTGATAACTTAAGTATGGATGCTAAAAAATTAGGATTTAAATCATCATATATGTTAATTAGTAAAGATATAAGTAATATAGAAAAAATTTATTTAATAAATCAATCACCAGCAGGTATATATGAATCGGTGATTGACTTAAAAACAGTATGAGTTGGCGTACTGTTGTAATATCTAGCACTGCTAAGTTGGATTATCAATTAGGATACCTAGTAGTGCGTAAAGATACTACAACTAAAATTCATATATCTGAGATACTGGTATTGGTAATTGAAACGACAGCTGTATCTTTAACAGCAAGTTTATTAAGTGAATTAACCAAACATAAGGTGAAGGTAATATTTTGTGATGAAAAGAGAAATCCGTCATCAGAATTAATATCATATTATGGTAGTCATGATACTAGTGTGAAAATACGTAAACAAATA
>CAZOUU010000346.1:0-1524 GCA_964583045.1 uncultured Lachnospiraceae bacterium
ATCCGCTAATCGACTAGTCATAGCTGGATTAAGTCCATGTATTCCTTCTATAACCAATACATCCTCGGAACCTATCTTTAAGGTCTCTCCATTATATTCTCTACAGCCAGTAGTGAAATTAAATGTAGGTATTTTAACCTCTTCACCTTTTAGCAATCTATCCATATCGGTATTAAAGCTCTCTAGGTCTATAGCCTCTATACATTCAAAATTGTACTTACCATTCTCATCTACTGGTGTATGCTCTCTATCTACAAAATAATTATCTACTCCGATAGGATGTGGCTTCAAGCCATGAGCACGTAATTGGACACTAAGTCTATGTGAAAATGTAGTCTTACCTGATGAACTAGGTCCAGCTATAAGAACTATCTTCTTACCCTCTTGTTCTATACGTTCTGCTATATCAGCTATGTTCTTCTCCTGTAAAGCCTCTTGAACTAGTATAAGCTCATTCATACCATCCTCAGCTATTACATCATTTAAAGCTCCAACTGTATCTACTTCTAGTTTTCTACCCCATTCATCTGATTGTTTTAATACATTAAATAATTTAACCTGAGGATCAAATGCTGGTATTATATTTGGCATAGCTGCTGTAGGCATCCGAACAACAAAGCCTTCTCCATATTGAACTATATCAAAGAATCTAAGATAGCCTGTACTAGCTACCATATATCCATAGTAATAATCCTTATAATCTCCTACAGAATATATATTCGCCTTAGATACACGTCTATACTTAAATAATTTGGCTTTATCCTCCATACCCTGTTCCATGAACATATCTATAACTTTATCTGTATTCAAGGTCTCCTTCTCTATAGGTAGGTTAGCGTCTACAAGCTCCATCATTCTCTGCTTAACAAGGTTCATATTAGCTTGACTAATTACTATATTATTTCCCTCGGCTTCGCAATAGTACCCCTTACTTATAGAGTACATCACTTTAATCTTCTTCACATTTTCTTTACCAAATACATCATTAAACGCCTTAATCATTAAGAAAATTGTACTTCTCTTATAGGTAGCATTTCCTATTACCGAATTGGTTGTTACAAAGTCTACTGTACAGCTTTTATCTATAGTCTTGAAAAGTTCACATAGCTTGCCATCTACAAAAGCTAATACAATATCATATCTCTCGTGGTCTTGATATTGTTTAGATAACTCTAGCAATGTAGTGCCTGCCTCAACTATAGTATTCTCGCCGTATACATTTACTACTATCTCGTTCATGTTCTTTCCTCCTAGTTATATAACGTGTACAGGACATCCCAAATCTAATACCTGCACATATATATCATTATCTATTTTATCTGATAAAGGACATAATATAGCATCAGAATCTTTTACCATATCCATTATTTCTTCCTTTTTAAGTGGAATTTCTGAATCATGATATATAATTTCAAAATCTTCTTTTAACAAAGTAAGAATATCTTCAGGCACTCTACTAGTTACAAAAACTTTCATAAAACTACCTCCAATTATTTTAATAACTTCAATTTTTTAATCATTAAC
>CAZOUU010000347.1:0-1509 GCA_964583045.1 uncultured Lachnospiraceae bacterium
TTATAAATAGAGCAATCGAGCTATATCATCTTAAAAGTAACTGCAAAACTGTGGAAAATGGGGCATATTATACGAATATGACCCCGTTTGACACTAAAAAGTTCTTAAAATAGTTACAAAACCTACAGAAATTAGCCATTTTGCTTGACAAAAAAGGGTAAAACAGTTATAACTATCAATAGAGTGCAACAACGTGTTTGTGCTACTAGATTGTATACGCGTGGGCGGTTACATATCATAATATTTTAGAGGAGGACTTATTCCTATGAACAAGACAGAATTAGTTTCAGCTATCGCTGAGAAAACAGAGTTATCTAAGAAAGATGCTGAGAAGGCTTTAAAAGCTTTCACAGATGTAGTATCAGAAGAGTTAAAGAAAGGCGAGAAAATCCAATTAGTTGGATTCGGTACTTTCGAAGTTGCAGAGAGAGCTGCTAGAGAAGGCAGAAATCCTAAGACTGGCGAAGCTATGAAGATTGCTGCTTCAAAAGCTCCTAAGTTCAAAGCTGGTAAGGCTTTAAAGGATTCAGTTAACGCATAATTTTTGCAACACTGAAAAGGCACCCTCTATAGGGTGCCTATTTTTATGATAAGCTTAGACTATATAAGGAGAGCTATATGAGATTAGATAAATATTTAAAGGTTTCTAGAATAATAAAGAGAAGAACTGTAGCTAATGAGGCCTGCGATGCAGGAAGAGTTAAGGTTAATGATAAAGTAGCTAAGGCTTCAGTAGATGTAAAAGTGGGAGACACTATAGAGATAGGCTTTGGTGACAAGACTGTTAAAGTAGAGATTACTATGATTGCTGATACTACCAAGAAGGATGAAGCTAAGGATATGTTCAAGTATATATAATATAAAATCATAAAATCCCCTTTCGTGCATATATTTCTATAGACGAGGAGGGATTTTTTTGGACGATAGAATGCAGACAGGACATAAAATAGTTCTAGTTAATAGGGGCAATGGTAATATTACAGGTGTAAAGGATGTATTGTCTTTTGATACCAAGGAGATTATGTTAGAGACAGAGCAAGGTATGTTAATGATAAAGGGAGCAGATCTACATGTAACAAAGCTTACCTTAGAAAAGGGCGAAGTAAATGTAGATGGAAGAGTGGATAGCTTTACATATTCTAACGTAGATAATGGTAGAAATGATCAAGCGGGACTATTAAGCCGTTTGTTTAAGTAACGCTTATGGATGAGGCTATTGTACTAGAAAGAGATTTGCTTATAATCAGTGTGATTCTGGGCATTTCTCTAGGGCTAATGTATGATGTGTTTGAAGGTATGAGACTGGCAGCAAAGCATAAAAACTGGGTAATATGGATTGAGGATTTTGCATTCTGGATATTGGCTGCATTTACTACCTTTTGTACCTTATATAGGTTTAATTATGGAATTATAAGAGGATACTTTTTCCTAGGAGCAGGTATAGGGGTAGCTATATATAAGCTTGTATTTAGCAAAATTATGGTATGGATACTCTCGTATGTGTGGGCG